>DATGRU010000037.1:0-9981 GCA_035303295.1 Paenalcaligenes sp. | reverse complement strand
CTTAGCCCTAATACTTTTGTGTCCAAACCCGCGCCGGCCACGACCCCAGCCCCAACGTCGCAACGCCGCTAAAGCCTGAACGCAATGCAAACACAGTGCACACTTTGCAATCACAATCGGAGCACGTACTATTAGCCTAATCGCTTGCTGCCCTTAATAAGGACTGGACTCATGAAACCCAAACACCTATTGTTTTCTACCCTCGTGTTATTAAGCCTAAGTGCTTGCTCTACCACCAGCACGCCCCCCGCAGCAACGCGCGATTACTCAGCCTCGGGCAACGACGGTGCCACCTGCAATGCCGATGCACTGAAATCAGCCATTGGCACCCAACACAACGCCAACGTAGCAGAAAGCTTGCAACAACGTGCTGGCGCATACAGCCATCGCGTTATTCGCCCCGACGCCCACTACACCACCGATTACGACCCCGATCGCCTTAATATTCGTATCGACGAAACGGCCACCATTCTTAACGTCTATTGTGGATAACAAGGCATGACGCCAGCAGTACTTCAACAGTATTTAGAACAGCAGTTTTCCCCATGGGTACGCGACTTAGGCCTGCATGTTGTGCAAGCGAACGCCGAGCAACTTCGCCTACAACTGCCCGCCACGCCCCAACTTAGCGATGCTGCAGGCTATTTAAGCCCACAAAGCTTCAGCGCTGCCGCCGATGTAGCCATGACACTGCTATTAGTGCAGGCCTTAGGCCCCGACCATCAACCCTTACGCTGCATCGGCTTTAACCTAAACCTAATCGAAGCGGCTAACGATGGCGACCTGTTTATCGACGCTAAACTTCTACGCCGTGGCCGCAGCGTTGCCTTTGGGGAAATTAGCATCGTCAACAACAAAGACGAGCCCGTCGCCCATATACAAAGCACCTACGCCCTACAATAAAAAGATGCCAGCCATATGACAACCGGCCCTTATAGAGCAAAAACCCTATAAGCCGCTTGTTCATTTAGACAAGCCACCCAAATACGCCTACGATAGAAACCACGCAGTATCAGCAGCAAGAAGCTCAAGTTAGAAAGCCATATCAGCTTATGTTTACTGGAGATTCATCATGGCAAAAGTGCTGGTTTTATATTATTCGTCGTATGGCCATATTGAAACCATGGCCAACGCGGTTGCCGAAGGTGCAAAAAAAGCAGGCGCGCAGGTCGACATTAAACGGGTTCCAGAACTGGTGCCCGAATCAGTCGCCATATCCGCCCATTACAAAATGGACCAGTCTGCCCCCATCGCTAAGGTGGAAGAACTGGCCGACTACGACGCCATTATTATCGGTGTCGGCACACGCTTCGGTCGTATCGCCTCGCAGATGGGTAACTTTTTAGATCAGGCTGGTGGCTTATGGGCCAAGGGTGCGCTAAACGGTAAAGTAGGCGGCGCTTTTACCTCTACCGCCACCCAACACGGCGGCCAAGAAACCACCCTATTTAGCGCCATCACCAACCTCTTGCACTTTGGTATGATCGTGGTTGGCCTACCCTACAGCTTCCAAGGCCAAACCCGCCTAGACGAAGTAACCGGCTGCAGCCCCTACGGCGCCAGCACCATCGCAGGCGGCGACGGCTCACGCCAACCCACCGCCAACGAACTAGACGGTGCCCGCTACCAAGGGCAGCATATTGCTGAGGTTGCGATTAAGTTATTTGGGTAAAACGACGGAAGTTGGCGGCATCGGGAAGCGCAGGCCTTCCAGACACGATGCAGACATAAAAAACCCGCCTTTTGCACGTCTACCTTTCGGCAGAACCCTACCCGAAGGCAGGACGTGTGGCGGGTGTGTTGATATCAACCTAACCCACATCAGCGCATGGCACAAAGCCAAACATGCCTAGCGTTAAAAGCGCATGTGAGGATTAACCTATAAGCCATAGCAAGATGATCTACAAAAACAGATCAAATTGGCGTTTTGATCTATAATAGCTAATCAAAAACCAAACAAGATCAGCATCAACGATATGATATTCCATATCAAAACTGATTTTTGATCTACTATTACTGATCATCTGCCATGAGCTTACCCATAGACCACTTCGTCGAGAACCTACGTGATGCACGTATGGCTAAAGGCCTGAGTCAACGCGACCTTAGCAAGTTAGCCGGTGTTCCACAATCGCACATTTCAAAAATAGAAAGCAATCAGGTCGACCTGCGCCTAACAAGCTTACTCGCTCTTGCCCACGCCTTAGATTTAGAAGTGGCGCTGGTCCCCCGTAAAGCCATACCTGCCGTTAAACTCATCTCGCGGCAAATGGCGAGCCCGGAATCGGAACAAGCATTTGCCGAAGCCAAACCCGCCTACACACTGGATGAGGACGACTAAGTATGGCTAAGGCGTCAACGCTTATTGTGCGGCTTCACGATCAAGGCCTATGAGTAAAAATGTTAGGCATGCGATTAAGCTGCACTTAAAAATGCTGCCGATCGTGAAGGGTTAGGAAGCCTTAGCGACCAAGCCTTTCGTCAACGATTGCATAGGTCGAGCCCACCACCGCACCGGCTACCCCTAACGCCACAAGAATACGCGGGTCTTTAGTAAAACGGGCTAAGCCGTTCACTGTAAGCATACCGCCAGAATAATCCTTCCCCACCACATGAGCGATCGTTCGATGATTCGTCGACACATACTCTACAGCAGTTACCACGCTGTCTTTGGCGATTAACAGCAAAGCCAACGCAACGCTATCGGCTTTTTGACTAAGCTGCGTAACCAACTCCTGAATACCATCTATTAATTGATCAAACGATGTGTGATTCCAAATCAACTGCGCTGCCATCAACAAAACCTCTGCTTCCGCTGATGAAATAAGCCCTCTTTCAGCCAGCAAACCAATCAAAGTCGTTAAACCCTCAAGCGTCTCTGGACGCCTGCTTGCCAAATCATTCTGCAGCTGATGCACGGCAGCAGCATGATGATTGCCCGCCTCTAAAGCATTCGTAATATCCTCTTCTGCATTATTAGCATCTGTTGCTTGTGCACGCACAAAGCTGGGCAGCATGCCCACGGCCATGGCCGAAGTAACGAAACGACGGCGACTATTGTTTTGATTTTGCTGACTCATATCCCCTCTCCTGTTTAATTTGTTGTGCAGCGCCGCGTTGATGAAGCGCTGCATGTGGTGTTGGGGGTGATGTTAGAGGGAGGTAGTGGGGAAAGCTGTAGGCTGAATGGCGCAGGATAGATGTCGACAGGACGCTTATGAAACAGAGAGTTCACATTTACCCCCTAATTACCAACAAGAAGACCCTCAAGCTTAGGCTGAATGTGAAACGACATAGGACTGTAACTCAAAAAGTTTACTCTAGTTACAATTATACTGGCGAAAAGCTGGAATAGGCCAAGAACAATTCACTGTAAAATTCTCAAGAGAGAACCTAACATGAGTGAAAGAGCACGAATCCTAACCAATAAAGATCATAACGATCTAGATGCTTTCTTTAAGCGTATCTTTAAACTACATAAGTCTGAAGAAGAAAAAACTGATGACCTTGTTGCCATAATCGGACAAGTTATAGGAGCAATTGATATGGGTAATCTTGGAGAAGTACGCAGCTGGACAGCCAACCCAGGGAATCTCGACTCCCTATACAGTAGCAAATCAAATTAATTCTTCAGTTTAGCTGCCCCCTCGCAAACGAATGGGGCAGATTTCAAGTGTTTGTACCCCTTGCTATCCCTACTAGTACTCCAAAACACAAAAACCGCCAATCCCGTTGCCAAGATTGACGGTTAGTCTTGAGGGCTCTGCTTCCCGTAAACCTACCAAGAAACAGCTACCGTGCTTGCGTATTAACGCAACAACGACAATACAGTCTGTGGCACTTGGTTAGCCTGAGCCAGAACCGAGGTGCCAGCCTGCTGCAGAATCTGCGCACGAGTCATGTTGGAGACTTCGACTGCGTAGTCGGCGTCTTCAATACGCGAGCGGGCTGCGGACAGGTTGTTGACCGTGTTGTTCAGGTTGGCAATGGTGGATTCGAAACGGTTTTGAATCGCACCCAGATCGGAACGCAGACTATCAACTTGCTGAAGTGCAGCATCAATAGCTGCCAGCGGAGATGCTTGGGCACCTTCAATTGTATCAGCAGCAACTTCGGTACCGACGGTGAAAGTAACTTCGCCATTGACGGCAGTATCACCGCCTTCTGCTTCGTAGTAGGTCGTTACGCCAGCATCGTTGGTGCTGCGGATGTAGTGTGCTCCATCCAGCTCAATCAGAGCATTAGTAGTACCAGCAGCACCCGCAAAATCAATTTTCACTTTGGCAGAACCGGCTTCGGCGGTTACATCGTAAGGAGTAACGCCGTAATCACCTGCGGCTACAGCAACTTCATTGCCATTAATGGTGCTAGTACCCGCGCTGAGGTCAGCATCCCAAGTAACGAGTCCGTTCGCTCCCTCAGTCGCGTTCGCAGCATAAGTATTAGCGCCGACCTTGATGTGATAACTATCGTCATCATCGTCTTGTACCAACGTAGCACCGGCGATAGTGTCGCCATTCTCATCAACGAATGCAAAATTTGAAGCTTTGTCGACCGATGTGGTGCCGCCTGCGACTTCGATTGAATCACCTTGATTAATGGTGCTAGCCATTTTGGTCACGTCAAAAGCCTCCAACCCAAGAGAGTCACGATCAATGTTTTGAAGATTGATCGAGATGGATTGAGAGTCGTGAGCGCCAACTTGTACTGTCAGTGTCTGGTTGGAAGCTAGGACTTTAACGCCGTTGAACTGAGTCTGTTCGGAGACGCGGTTGATTTCACCCAGACGCTGGTCGATTTCAGCTTGGATGGATTCCAAATCACTGCCGGAGTTCGAGCCGTTAGCTGCTTGAACAGTCAGTTCACGAATGCGCTGCAGGTTGTTATTGATTTCATTCAGTGCGCCTTCAGTCGTTTGAGCGACAGAGATACCATCGTTGGCGTTACGAGCAGCCTGAGTCAGGCCTTTGATGTTAGCCGTAAAACGGTTAGCAATCGCCTGACCCGCCGCATCGTCCTTAGCGCTATTAATACGCAAACCAGATGATAGACGTTCAATGGCCGTGCCAAGGGCATTTTGTGATTTAGTCAGATTGTTCTGAGAGGTCAGAGCAAGTACGTTAGTGTTAATGACAGACATGGATGACTCCTGTAGGGAAAAAGCAGTACATACTGCTGGTTGACCAGGAAAACCCTTTTCGGGGGAGTCCTGGTCCTTCACCTAGGTGTTGGACAGGCCCGATATTTCCTGTGCACCCTGATTAACGGTGCGCGTTCTAGAAAATTTAGGGTGAATTTGTAAATTTTTTAAGTTGTCTGAGAAATTTACGGTGCTTCACAGATCTCTTGATGCTTGAAGCGTTTTCACCGGTTAGAACAGTTAACGGCAGGAGTTTGAAAAGTTTAATGCTGCCGATTTTCTTCTTATCTACACGGCCATATACACAGCGTGTGAGGTAACTGGTGGGTTTAACTCTGAGTAGTCATTGCTCCCGCTCTACGATGCTTAGCAGAGCCTTTCTTCGTTTAGATAGAGGGCCGAACTGTCGGGTGACGGCTTCTAGGTTCTGTCCCTCGCTTAGCGCATCCCAAATATCCGCCCAGTCTTGCATGATGACTCGGCGCGAGCTGATGTATTTAGTGTGATCATAGGGAGCGCGTGAAGGGTTACATTTTTTAGTGTGTGCTAATTGCAGGTCGACGCGGTTTTCTGGGTAGCTAAGCAAGCTTAATACGGTCGTGGCGGTTGAACGAAAGCCATGAGTAGAGAACTGGCCTTTATAGCCTAAGGCCCGAATGGTGTTATTTAAGGTGGTTGGGCCGATGGGCTGATCTGGGTGTCGGCTGTTAGGTAGTAGATAAGTTTGTGTTCCCGTGTGTTTTTGTAGGCTCTTTAATAGCGTTAACACTTGTTTGGATAGGGGTACGATATGCGGACGGCGCATTTTCATATTAGCCGCGGGAATAGTCCACGTAGCAGAATCTGGATTGAATTGATCCCACGTGGCACGCCGAAGTTCTATGGTGCGTACAAACGTTAAGGCCGCCAACAGCAAAGCAGTTCTGGTGATAGATGTGCCGTTCCACGATTCCAACTTACGCATAAATATCGGAATTTCATGCCACGGCAACGGAGGGTTATGACGCACAGGTGGACGTTTAATTACCCGCTTTAGCATTGCTGCAGGGTCTACCCCACACAGCCCTTGCTGCGCAGCATAATGAAACACCTGACTTAGCCACTGGCGCACTGTCATGGCGATTACTGCACCGCGTTGTGACAAGCTTTGAATTAAAGGGTGCAAGTGCGAAACGGTGATGCTGCTAATAGGCAATTTACCTATTGCAGGAAATACATCGCGCTTCATATACGACTCAACCTGTGCGGTGTAGGTAGGGCTCCAGTCTGTGTTTGAAGCGATCCAATCTAACGCAACCGACTCAAATGTATGATGGTTGTTTCGAACTTGCTGGTTAAGGCGAATGCGCTTATCTGTTAACGGGTGAATACCCTGACGCACCAGCGCCCGCGCATGTTCTAGCTGCAGCCGTGCTGTTTTTAGGTCAACCTCTGGATAATTACCCAGCGCATAAACCCCCGCCTTATCGCCAATGCGATAACGATAGCGCCACAACTTACTGCCTGCAGGTGTTACGTACAAATATAAACTGTCCCCATCACGAAGCCAGTACGGCTTGTCTTTAGCTAAGGCGCTATTAATTTGACGGACGGTTAACAATTGAGTCGCAATACTCCGTACACCCCACGAGTCAGTAAAGAGTGTGCCTGCACCATGGCATATACACGAAACTATACACAACGATGAAAGAAACTGATGGTGAGAGGGGTATTTGTTGGGGGAGCGGAGGGTTTTGAGGTGTTTGATGGGTGAGTGTTTGTTGTTAACACTAACGTACTTGCTCTGACCTCTCAGAACAATCTGACTAAATCACAAAATGCCCTTGGTACTGCTATCGAGCGCTTGTCTTCTGGTTTGCGTATTAATAGCGCTAAAGACGACGCGGCGGGTCAGGCGATTGCTAACCGTTTCACCGCTAACATCAAAGGCCTGACTCAGGCTGCTCGTAACGCCAACGATGGTATTTCTATTGCGCAAACTACCGAAGGTGCGCTGAACGAAATTAACAACAACTTGCAGCGCATTCGTGAACTAAGCGTTCAGGCTGCAAATAGCTCCAACTCAAGCTCAGACTTACAGTCAATTCAAGAGGAGATTGGCCAACGTCTGGAAGAGATTACCCGTGTATCCGAGCAGACTCAGTTCAACGGCGTGGAAGTTCTTGCAAGTGACCGTAGCCTGACTATTCAGGTTGGCGCACACGATAACCAAACCATCAGCATCGATTTGAAGAAGATTGACGCCACTACGCTGGGTCTTGGTGACTTCCAGGTGCAGAAAAAAACTGAGTTAGCCGAAGTTACGCACGCAAACATTGGCGCAGAGTTCGAAACTGGCACTATCACTAACACTGATGCTGGTACCAACCCGGCTCGTCCTGAAGTGACTGATGCAGCCTTGTATGCTCTTAAAGATAACTCGGGATACGCCGTGAAGGCGGATGACGACAACTACTATGCAGCTACCGTCGACGCTGCTGGCTTAGCTACAGTCACCACCTCTGACACAGAATCCACCAAGGTATTCACTGAGGATGCAACAGAAAACCCTCTGGCCGCGCTTGACCGTGCGATTGGCCAAGTTGATGGCCTGCGTAGTGAACTCGGTGCGATTCAAAACCGCTTTGAGTCCACTATTTCTAATTTAAATAACACAGTAACCAACCTATCAGCAGCCCGCTCGCGCATTGAAGACGCCGACTACGCAGTCAAAGTCTCCAATATGACTCGCGCGCAGATTCTGCAACAGGCTGGTACATCGGTTCTGGCTCAGGCTAACCAAGTGCCACAAACTGTATTGTCGTTGTTGCGTTAACTCGTACGGTCTTGAGGGCGCTTCCGCGCCCTCGCAGAAAACAACAAAACCGCCTTTCCTTCAGGATTGGCGGTTTTGCTTTTGTTACGCGTATTTAATTAAATGCACTACTTGCATTAAAGGAATAGCCTGTTTCCAAATCGCTGGCAGCGCAATTCCGTGCGCCGCAGGTTAAGAAGAATAGCTCTTTTTCTTCGCCATCAATTTTTACTCGAATCAAATTTGATGAGGAAGGCAAGGCTTCCAATCATATACCGCTGAAAAGCAACTTCTTGAACCCCCTATCCCTAGTACGTCACCGTCAACACCACCAAATCGTTATAGCTTCCCGCGGCCGGAAGTAATGTACCGGCAGGAATACGACCGTAAAGGTTGATGGCTTGAGTTTGTCCATTGCCGGTTCCGCTATAAAAAGCGGTGCTGTTATCGATAAGCGTTGCGTAGGCCGCGTCGGCATAAAGGTCGTAAGGTAAATAGTCGGTGGCGCTGCTGGTGTTGACCATGCGCCGCTGCGCGCCATCGGGGTTGTTGCCTAAGGCTGCTGATACGTCGTAAGTGGTGCCGTCGGTGCAGATGATGGATAGCGCTGCGCCACCTGCGGTAGTGGTGTCTGCATCCACAGCCGTTGCAAAGCTGCTAATGGTGCCGAAGTCAATTAAGGCGTTGCCTAGGCTACCCCCTGCTGTGCTATCTAAATGGCACGATTCTTGGATGGTGGCTGTTACGGTTAGGTTACCTGTAACGGTGGCGGCCAATACAGGTGTACTACATAAGCTCACAGCAATGGGCAAAAGAGCAAAGCGCTTTAACATGGTGCATCCTTTTTTAATAAGACAAGGTTGAAGGCAGTGGCAGCACAACGCTGTCACCAGAAAAAGTCGTTTTCCTGCAGTTAGATTAATAAGAGACCGTCACAATTACGGTATCGGTGTAGGTGCCAAGTTGGCCCGGAACGGTCGTGCCAACGGGTATCTGCCCATACACCACTAAGTTTTGTTCGTTGCCCGTGCCAACTCGCGAGACCCCACTGCTGTCTGTCCACGGTAGTACTCGGGCGCTGTCTTGAAACAGTAAATAGGCTAAGCGGCTGCTTCCATTGGCCATGTTCCGTTGTGTGCCGTTTGGGTGATTTCCATCGCCGAGGTACACGGTGTAAGGTCGGCCTGCACTGCATCGCACATTTAATAGCCCCTCTGCATGCAGAGCGCTATGAATTACCCCTACTTGGTCGATTAAGCCAAAATCCACGGCCTGAGCATTTAAGGTGCAGCTGTCTGGTACGGTGGCTTGAATTCGTATAGCTCGGCTGGACGTGCTTTGTTCGCAGTCGCTAGGTGGAACACTGCCTGCTGCCACGCTGTAGCGAAGCATAAAGTTTGGGCTACTTTCATAGTTACCCGCCGCTAAGCCGGGTTGAAAAACGGAAATACGAGCATGCACGCTAAAGCTGCCACTTGCACTAACCGGTTGGTATGGGAACCCGCGATTGATGGTTAAAACCTGACTCACCATAGCTGGCCCAGCCGCAGGTGGCGCCAGAATGTGTGTACGTGCTCCATCGGCATACAGGTTGTAAGCCAAGAATTCGGGCGTAGGTGGATTAGGCATGTGTGGAGGCCACCACGAGGCGTTATCCAAATGGCGCCAAGGGCTGTAGCCACCTGCCTCGTCGTTCATGTACAAGCACAACCTAAAGGTGACTCGGTCATCTTCAAAGGGGTAAGCAAAGCTGAAGCTGCACAAAAAATTAATGTCATGCGTTGTGTCGGTATGTGTGTGTGGGTCTGCCGTGCCCAAGTTCAATGTGTTGCTACTTAGGTTGCAAGAGGCTCCACCCCACCACTGCCCGCCCTGTTGGGCAGACGCAGGGTTGCTCATCCATAGACAAGCAACCATTAAGAACGCCCCCGAAACCTTAGGGCGCATTAACAAGCGGGACATAAAGCGAGCTACTGACATAACAAAGGGCCTATTCGTGGTTGCACTGCAGCGGTGGAGTCGTAATGGAACTGTGTTGAACACACCC
>DATGRU010000036.1:0-4373 GCA_035303295.1 Paenalcaligenes sp. | reverse complement strand
ATGATTTTTCAAGAGTATGCCCTAATCGAGCGTCTAACCGTAATGGAAAACGTCTTGTCTGGACGACTGGGTTATATGCGTTTTTGGCCCAGTTGGTTCAGACGTTTTCCGCAAAAGGATATTACGCAGGCATTCGATTTACTCGAGCGGGTGGGTTTAGCGGGTATGCACGATAAGCGCGCCGATGCGCTGTCCGGTGGCCAACGCCAGCGGGTGGGGATCGCGCGTGCTTTAATGCAAAGCCCTAAATTGCTGCTCGTGGATGAGCCTACTGCCAGTCTGGATCCTAAAACCTCAAGACAAATCATGCGCCTCATCCTTGAGTTGTGTCAGGAGCGGGGTTTGGCGGCGATTGTGAATATTCATGATGTGGTTTTAGCGACCGAGTTTTTGCCTCGAATTGTGGGCTTACGCGCCGGTAATGTGGTTTACGATGGCCCCGCTTCAGGTGTGGATCAATCGGTACTCACCCATATTTACGGTGATGAAGACTGGAGCACCATCACACAAAAGTTGCAACACGTGCAGCAAAACGATTCAGATGATGGTGAAGATTCCTTAAGTTTGGCCGTCGCATGAGTGATTTTTCCTTAGCCAAGGGTGCTGCCGTAAAGGCAGACCGTACGTGGCGTAAACCCCCTTTTATTGCTAACCGTTCTGTACGCTGGTTTTTATGGTCGGCTACATTGGTGTATTTGGTGTTGGCTATTGGGTCGCTTGAGTTTAATTGGGCTCGTATTAGCCAAGGGGTCGAGCGTGGATGGGTATTTATTCAAGGTTTTTTGCGGCCGGATTTCACCACGCGCGGTAGCGATATTTGGGTGGGCTTTCAAGAAAGTTTAACGATGACGGTGACCTCGACGGTTGCTGGGGTAGCGTTATCGATACCGGTAGCCATTGGGGCTGCCCGCAATTTATCGTCGCAATGGATTTATTTGTTCTGCCGCGGTGTGATCGCTGTATCGCGTACCTTAAATGAAATCATTGTCGCTATCTTGTTAGTAGCCATGTTTGGCTTTGGCCCCTTTGCGGGCTTCTTAACCCTTACTTTTGCCACGATTGGTTTTATGGCCAAGTTGCTGGCAGAAGACATGGAAGAGATTTCACCGTCGCAGCTTGAGGCCTTACGTGCCACGGGAGCCACCACATGGCAATTGTTGGATTTTGCCGTGTTATCGCATGTGTTACCGCGTCTGGTGGGTTTGTCGTTATATCGTCTTGATATTAATTTCCGAGAGTCTGCCGTGATTGGTATTGCTGGAGCAGGCGGTATCGGAGCCACCTTAAATACGGCGATGGATCGTTACGAGTTCGACTCGGCGGCCGCTATCTTATTAATTATTATCGCCATCGTGATGATTGCCGAGTATGTCTCTGGCTGGTTGCGTCGGAGAGTGCTATGACCAGTGAAGTAGCTGCATCGCCAAAATCGTGGCGCAAGCGCCCAGTGTCGCGCGATGTAATGGTGTTCATGCTTTGGGTTTTGGGTTTGGCCTTTGTTTCATGGGCTTTCCAGATC
This sequence comes from Paenalcaligenes sp., assembly GCA_035303295.1. Taxonomy (GTDB): domain Bacteria; phylum Pseudomonadota; class Gammaproteobacteria; order Burkholderiales; family Burkholderiaceae_B; genus Paenalcaligenes. Next base: position 2,854 of record DATGRU010000036.1, on the reverse strand, counting down.
ATGACCCAAGACACCATTTGGGCTTTTGTCGCGGATGCGCCCACGCAGGCTAAAGACATTGGTCTGCGTATGTTGCCACCGCAATTAAGCTTTGTGAATGAACTATGGTGGCCGTTATGGGAAACCATAAATATTGCCACTCTGGGTACGTTGCTGGGCACCTTCATTGCGGTTCCGGTTGCCTTTCTGGCAGCAGAAAACACCACGCCCAGCCGTCTTGTTATTCGTCCTATTGCCTTATTTATTATCGTCGCCTCGCGTTCTATCAATTCGTTGATTTGGGCGTTGTTATTGGTGGCTATTTTAGGGCCTGGCGTCTTGGCGGGTATCTTAGCCATTGCCTTGCGTTCCATTGGTTTTATTGGCAAGTTGTTGTATGAAAGCATTGAAGAAATCGATGCCTCACAAGTGGAAGCCATTGCCTCGACGGGGGCCTCGCAAGCTCAAGTGATGGCTTGGGGCGTGGTACCGCAAGTGGCGCCCACCTTGGCAGGTATCAGTGTGTTCCGTTGGGACATTAATATCCGCGAATCTACCGTGCTAGGCTTTGTCGGGGCCGGAGGTTTGGGGGTGAAGCTAGAGTCTGCGCTTGGCACGTTGGCGTGGCCCAAAGTTTCGATGTTGTTACTAGTAATTTTTATCACCGTACTATTCAGTGAATGGGTAACTGCTAAAGTCCGATCCAAGCTTATTTAATTGATCGAAGCCACCACACAGTAATAATTAAAAAAGTGGCTACGCTTTCACTACACTGCGCTTAGCTGCTATAAGTAGCAAACACAAAACCATCGACAGAATGGAGAGGGCATGAGCAAGCAAGCGTGGGTGTGGCTGACACCAGAACAAATGCAAAAAGCGGATCGGCTTAGCATCGAAGCCGGGCGTACGGGCTTTGATTTAATGATGACTGCAGGTGAACAAGTAGTTCATCACATTCAGCAGCGTTGGCATCAACAAGTCATCCATATTCTGTGCGGGCCAGGTAATAACGGCGGCGATGGCTTTGTGGTGGCGCGTCTATTGCAGCAGCAAGGCTGGCCAGTACGACTGGCTTTGTTGGGAAGTTTAGAGTCATTGCGTGGCGAGGCGAAAGAGCATGCGGCGCTGTGGGCGGGACCAGTTGAGCCACTGACACCTGCCTTTTTAGACGACGCGCAGTTAGTGGTGGATGCGTTGTTTGGAACTGGTTTATCACGCCCCTTAGATGCGTCGCTACAGCATATGGTAACAACGCTAAATGCGAAGCGTATCCCGGTGTGTGCCGTGGACATACCCAGTGGTGTAAACGGTTTAAGCGGTGCGGTGATGGGGGCGGCGGTGCAGGCGACGCTAACGGTTAGCTTTGCGCGTAAAAAACCGGGTTTATTGCTGTTTCCCGGTAGAGCGTATTGCGGCGAGCTGGTTGTGGTCGATATAGGTATTGAAGCCAGCGTTATTAATGCTGTAGCCGAGGCAAACTACGAAAATCATCCTGCATTATGGGCTGCGGCCATGCCTTGGCCGCGTCCCACACAGCATAAATACTCGCGTGGTCATGTGTTGGTACGTGGCGGGCGCCACCTAACCGGAGCTTCTCGATTATCGGCCATGGCCGCCGCACGCATCGGGGCGGGGTTAGTCAGTTTAGCGGTCCCGTCGGCGGTATGGCCTGTGTACGCTGCATCCATGCTTAGTGTGATGGTTGGCGAATGCGATAGCATTGACGAGTGGGCAGCATGGCTTGCCGATGAGCGGCGCAATGTATTGCTGCTTGGCCCCGGGGCGGGGCTTAACGCAAGCTTAAAAGCGGAGGTGTTACAAGCGCTGGCAACTCGGCGTAGTGTGGTCTTAGATGCCGATGCATTAAGTGTGTTTGCTGATGCGCCACAAGGCTTATTTGATGCGGTTAATGGTGTGTGTGTATTAACACCGCATGAAGGGGAGTTCGCGCGTTTGTTCGGTGCGTCCGATTCACTTAGCAGTAAAGTGGATAGGGCACGGGCAGCGGCCAGTAAAAGTCAGGCTATTATTATTTTAAAAGGGGCCGATACGGTCATTGCCGAGCCGCGCGGCCGGGTGGTGATCAATACGAATGCGCCAGCCGAGTTAGCAACAGGTGGTACGGGGGATGTGTTAGCAGGCTTTGTAGCAGGTCTATTAGCGCAAGGTATGCCGGCTTTTGAGGCGGCGTGTGCGGCGGTGTGGTTACATGGCCGGGCTGCCAGTCAGCTGGGTTCTGGTATGCTGGCTGAAGACCTGCCTGCGCAAATTGGGCAGGTCTTGGCTGAACTTAAATCGAGTTACGACGCAATTTGAAAGGCCGATGCAACGGATCGTAGCCGCGTGGCTTGATGCGTCATTTGCTCTGCCGAGCGTGAGGTTTGCTGGATGAGCTCCATGCTTTCCCACGCATTGTTTTTCACCTCGCGCACGATGGTGCTGACGGTGGCCATTTCCTTAGCCTGATCTTCTGTCGTTTGCCCAATCCAGTGAATACGATCATTCACCGTTTGCACGGCTTTAAGAATGGCATTCATAGCCACTGTAGCCTGCTGTACGTGTTCGGTGCCTGTACTGACGTTTCGGGTGGACTCATCGATTAAAGCGCGAATATCATTGGCGGCTTTACTGCTGCGCTGCGCTAGCTCTCGTACCTCACCCGCTACTACGGTAAAGCCCTCACCGTGCTCACCGGCACGAGCGGCTTCTACCGCGACGTTCATGGCTAACAAATTCGTTTGCGTGGCAATACCGTTAATGATTTTCACGATTACCCCGATACGTTTAGCAGAGTCGGCGATTTGGTCCATGGTATGCGTAACTTGCTGCATGGCATGATGGCCGCTGTCGACTGTATCGTTGGTGGTTGCCGCTA
>DATGRU010000035.1:0-5056 GCA_035303295.1 Paenalcaligenes sp. | reverse complement strand
TTCTGACTGGTACCATGCCAACGTGGACGCGAGACGAGGCTACACGACACATTCTTGAGGCTGGGGGAAAAGTGAGTGGCTCGGTATCATCGAAAACGGCTTACGTTGTAGCTGGGGTTGAGGCCGGATCGAAGTTACGTCGTGCCCAAGAATTAGGCGTCACTATTTTAGACGAAGAGGGCTTAAAGAATTTGCTGGGCCTAAACTAAAAGCTGGGCTCGTGCACGCAAAAGTGTGCGTTTAGCTACCGTGTTGTAGTTAACGAGTTAAGTTTCTAAGAATAGGAAAGCAGGCACAAAAAAGCTGAGCTAAAGCTCAGCTTTTTTACTTCGTCGCACGTGGCTTATTTGATATCAGCGGCATCGAACAAACTTTCTTGATACTGCGTTAGTTTAGTTTGACGCATCATCTCTTCAATTTGATCTTTTACTTCGTCGTAAGCGGGGAATTCTAAGGCACGATCGTCTTCAACCTGAATGATGTGCCAGCCAAAGTTAGACTGCACAGGTGCGGCACTCAGCTCGCCTTTTTTCTGTGCTTCAACGGCTTGCGCAAAGGGTGGCACGTAGATACTGCTGGTAGACCAACCTAAGCTACCGCCTTGCTGGCCACTGCCGGTATCAATAGAGTGTTCTTTCGCTGCATTTTCAAAGCTGACTTTTTTGGCTTTTAGATCAGCCAGCAGTTTATTGGCTTGAGCCTCATCTTCAACCAAAATGTGGCGAACGTTGTATTCTTTCTTGCCTGCTTCTTGTTTCTTTAGGGTTTCGTATTCAGCTTTAATGTCAGCTTCCTTAACTGGATTCTTTTCCAGATAATCGGAAAGCAGAGCACGTACCAAAATACCTTGGCGGGCTAATTCGATTTCTTGTTGTACATCCGCCTTTTTGTGAATGCCTGCTTTTTCAGCAGCTTGCACCACAACTTGTCGACCGATGAGTTCTTGTTTGACTTGTTCGCGTAGCTGCGGTGAGTCGGTTGCCCCTTGTTCGATCAATAAAGAGACAAAATCGTTAAGCTGTTTTTCGGTGATGGCTTTGCCATTAACGGTAGCCACGTTCTGAGCGTGGAGAGGTAAAGCAATAGCACAAGTTAAAGCGAAAGCGGCAAATCGTTTCATGAGGGTCCTTCGATTAAGCGTTAACGCTAGCCTGTATGGATAGCGCGTGTATAGGGTGTGGCATAAGATCGTGAACGCGATCATACACAAGTCTGTGACGTGCGAGTGTGGAAAGTCCTTCAAAATGTTGCGAGCTGATGATCAGTTTGAAGTGCGATGCACCCCCTTTGGCGCCAGCGTGGCCCACGTGTAGGTGGGATTCATCAATGACTTCAATGTGTGAAGGCTCGAGGTCAGTTAAACGCGCTTTAAGCACGGCTATACGTTCAAGATTAGGGGTAGACATAGACACTTTAGGCCTGATCGTCATTGGCAGCGCTTTGGTCTTTTAGATAGCGGCCTAGCCATAACGATTGAGCAATAACAAATACAATTAATAAAACAAGTAAACCAAAAACTTTGAAATTTACCCATTGGCTTTCGCTATAGTGACCAGAAAATGCCACGTACAGATTTAGGGCGCCGGAAACCACAAAAAACGCGATCCAGCTGTAATTCATTTTGTCCCATACATGCCCGGGTAAGACGATTTGTCCGCCCATGAGCTTCTGCATCAGGTTGCGTCGTAGCAATAAACGACTGCCCAACAGAATGGTGGCAAATAACCAATATAAAACGGTGGGCTTCCATTTAATAAAAGCGTCGTTCTGAAAGACTAGGGTAGCGCCACCAAATACTACGATGACACCCAGATTAATCCAGTGAGTCGTTTCAATGGCTTTTTGACGCAGTTTTAACCAGATGATTTGTGCACCAGCGGCCACCATGGCCACCGCCGTTGCGGTGTAAATATCAAAATTGCGAAACGCAATGAAGAACAGAATAAGGGGGAATAAATCGAATAAAAGCTTTTTCATGGTTACGCGTCGGGGTTGGCTTCAAAAGTTAAGGCAGCCGAGTTGATGCAATAACGTAAACCCGTGGGGGGAGGGCCATCTGGAAACACGTGACCTAAATGCGCATCGCATACATTGCAGATGATTTCGGTGCGGACCATGCCGTGTGAAGTATCGGGTTCTTCGCGAATGTTATCGGGGTTGAGCGTGGCAAAATAGCTAGGCCAACCACAGCCTGCATCAAATTTGGTGTCAGACGCAAAAAGAGGAGTGTTGCAGCACACACAGCGGTAGACGCCGGTTTCTGTACTATCCCAGTATTGGCCTGTGAACGGACGCTCAGTGCCTTGTTCACGGGTAATGTAAAAGGCCTCGGGAGACAAAATGGCTCGCCATTCTTCAGTTGATTTACGAACTTTAGTCAAAATAACACCTATAACTAGACGAGTTTAAGGGCAGTCTTTACATAGTAAAGCTTTTAACCCGTAATACGTAGCTTATACACCAAAAAGCGTGGGTGTATGCATCATAGGTGCAGCGCAAAGGCTTTAACAACTTAGTGGAATGCGCTCATCGAATAACAGCCCATCGTGCAAGTGATAGCAGCGATCAGTTAGGGGCAGCAACTCTTCGCTTGAGTTTTCGGCCAAGATCAGGGTATAGCCGCGCTCTTTAAGTGTTTCGAGTAAAGCGAACGCGCTTTTTTGAATCACAGGCGCTACGCCAGTGAAGAGATCATCAATTAAAAGCAAGTCGGCCCCCCCGCGTAATGCACGCGCTACGGCTAGTAGATGCTGCTCACCCGGGGGCAGACGTACAGCGGGTACGTCTTTGTTCAGCTTCAGCATGGGTAACAAGCTATAAATTTCGCCTAAGGGCAGACCGCCGCCCATACCCATATTGGTTAGGGGTAAAAGCAAGTTTTCCTCGCAGCTAAGGTTACGCACTACACCTGTGGTTTTGGAGCAGTAATTAACGCCGAGGTTCCCCATGGCAAGTACATCCAAGTGCACGGATTCGATGTTGTGAACGCGCACTGAACCCTCGCGTTTAGCGCCAATCCCCATTAAGCCGTGGAGCGCGTCGCGGCGGATTTGATGGTCATCGGCTTTTAGACACACCAGCTCACCCCTGCAGGCGCTGAGGTTGATGCCCTGTAAGATGTATTGTTGACCACGCCACACGTGCAAATTGGTCACTTCGAGAGTGGTTTCACCCATGCCCCACCTTTCTTTGTATAACGAGGCGACATGCCTTGATCTATTGCTGTAGCACTCGATGTATTGCTGGTGCGTTAGTGAAAATTATGCGCATTCCCACGCGTTAAGACTATGCGGGTTTTACATAGTCTACGGTGGCTTTATTTCGTATTGGCGGGTGTTTTGTCTTTAAATTCACACAGGTCAGCAATACCGCATTGAGGGCATTTAGGTTTTCTAGCAACGCAAACGTAGCGACCATGCAGAATTAGCCAATGGTGGGCATCTAATAAAAAAGGCTTAGGAATAAGGCGTTCAAGGCGCTTTTCCACTTCGACAACGTTTTTGCCTTTCGCAATACCGGTGCGGTTGGCGACACGAAAAATATGGGTGTCTACAGCAATGGTGGGTTGACCAAAGGCGGTATTTAACACCACATTCGCTGTTTTTCTACCGACACCAGGCAACGCCTCTAAACTGGCTCGGTCGTTGGGCACTTCGCCTTGATGCAGTTCTAGTAGCATTTCGCAGGTGCGGATAACGTTTTTCGCTTTGGTGCGATAAAGGCCGATGGTTTTTATGCATTCTGTTAAGCCTTCCAAACCCAAGCTAAGAATGCCTTCGGGCGTACCATGGGTTGGAAAGAAGCGGCGCGTAGCAATATTCACGGATACATCCGTGGCTTGGGCCGACAAAATCACCGCAATCAGTAACTGAAAGGTGCTTTCGTATTCCAGTTCGGTTGTAGGCTTAGGATTGGCCGCTTGAAAGCGACTAAAGATTTCGGTGCGTATTGTGGCGTTCATGAATGGGTATTGCGTGAGCCAGCGCGACGCGCCCGCGCTCGTGCGAGCGCTTCAGCAATACTGGCTTTACGACGTTCTGGTTCATCAGCGGCTAGGGCAACTTCGGGTTTGTTGGCTAGCACGCGATTGGCTAAACCACTTTCTTCGCCATGCTTGGCGGCGAGGCGTTGCTGCCGTCGTTCATAATGAAGGCGTGCCTGAGCTGCCTGCTGTGGTGTCCATGGTTGGCTTTCGATCATGGTAATGCAATCGACCGGACAGGGGGCTACACACAAATCACAGCCTGTGCATTGGTCGGTGATCACCGTATGCATGAGCTTATTAGCACCCACGATGGCATCCACCGGACAGGCTTGAATGCACAGCGTACAGCCGATGCAATGGGCCTCATCAATCACGGCCACCGTTTGTGGCCCAAAGCTACCACACTCTGGGTTTAATGGTTGAACGGGCTGGCCTGTTAGTTGTGCTAGTGCTTCAAGACCTGCTTGGCCTCCGGGTGGACAGCGATTAATAGCCTCCCCTTTTTCAGCAATGGCCTCGGCATAGGGCTTACAAGCGTCGTAGCCGCAGCGGGTACATTGCGTTTGGGGTAGCAGTTGATTAATGCGATCGGCAAAAGAGAGGTCGTTACTCATTGGCTTAGCCCGACTACGTTTAAGGTTGTAGTCGTAATGAAAATACGCATCGTGCTTTTAGCGCTCGAGGTGCTGTAGTTTTCCTTCCACACCGTTCCAGTCATCGGCGTCTGGCAATGGCTTCTTAGAGCGGTTAATCATGCCGAATTCAGGCGTTAGTTCGGCGTTAAGCTCGATGAAGTGAACTTGATCTTCAGGAACATCCTCTTCCGCATAAATAGCGTTAGCAGGGCATTCCGGAATACAGACAGCACAGTCAATGCATTCTTCAGGGTCAATGACTAAAAAATTAGGACCTTCACGAAAACAGTCTACCGGGCACACATCCACACAGTCTGTGAATTTGCATTTGATACAGTTTTCGGTCACGACGTGAGTCATTTTTTAGCTCCAGCGTAAAACAAGGCAACAATGGCAAGGGGGAATGGATATTGGTTTCATACTGCCTTGCCGCAAT
>DATGRU010000034.1:0-6445 GCA_035303295.1 Paenalcaligenes sp. | reverse complement strand
TGTTAACGCCAGCGCAGCGAGATCAGGACCATATTCCCGCTATCTTATGGAGCGATCCTCGTATTCCCGGACGTCCTGCTGCTTTTTTAGAGCAAGGGGAAGACCCGTTGCCGTGGATGGCTAACGGCATCAAACACCTTGAGGCAGCGGGAGCTAAAGCAGTAGTGATTCCGTGTAATACCGCTCACCTGTGGTACGAGCCATTAACGCAGTGTTCTAGTGTGCCCATTCTTCATATTGTTGAAGCGGTCATTGCCAATTTACGCCAGCAAGGTGTTAAGCAAGCTAAAGTAGGGCTGCTTGCCACAGCGGCGACCCTGCATTTTCAGCTTTATCAACCCTTGTTAGCTGAGCAAGGCTATGAAGTGATTGAGCTGGACGCCGATGACCTAGCGAGTTATTGCACCTCAGCGATTGAGCTAGTGAAACAAAATAAACTAGAGCAAGCACAGCAATCGTTAACGCCCGCTATTAACTTATTGCATGAACGCGGTGCCCAAGCTGTCATTTTAGGCTGCACCGAACTACCATTGGCGCTACCGCTTGAGCAACGCGGGCAATGGCCGATTCCCATTGTGGACTCGGTAGATGCCTTGGCTTTGGCAGCGATACGATGGTGGAGCGAGTAATCGGATTTTTCTTGATTACTGATTTAGCGCACTGTAAAGCACAACAAGGAAGGGCAGGGTGATTATGCTGGCATACAGCATATTCTACATCCAACGCTCATTGCGCCATGCTCGCTGAGCTTGGTCGTTTAGAAACGTCCATGCTACGAATCGGCTTCTCTTCTGTCCCTGCGTCATTTCCACGACGCGTACGTCAAAGGCACCTACTTTTCTTAAGGCATGGAGCACGCCGGGTAGATTGGATTCTTTAGATACCAACGTGCTAAACCACAATACTTGGCTGCGTACGTTTGTGCTTTCTTCTATCATGCGACGCACAAAGCGTGCTTCGCCTCCCTCGCACCACAGTTCAGTATGTTGCCCACCAAAATTCAGTACGGCTGATTTTTGTTTGGGGGCAGCTTTACCCAAGCCGCGCCATTTACGCTGAGTGCCGCGTAATGCGTCTTCTTGGGAGCTATGAAAGGGTGGGTTGCATAACGTTAAGTCAAAATAATCGTTAGCACCCAGTATGCCTTGAAAAATATGCGTGTGCGATTTTTGTTGGCGTAGTTTGATCGCTGCGGATAAGCCAGCGTTTGCGTGAATAATGGTTCGCGCCGACCTTAGTGCGGTAGCGTCGATGTCCGAGCCTAAAAAGTGCCATCCATATTCAGCATGGCCAATCAAGGGATAGATTGCATTGGCACCCACGCCAATATCGAGTACGCGAACTGTAGCGCCAGAGGGAATGACTCCCGCATTGTTACTGGCCAGTAAGTCGGCTAGATAGTGCACATAGTCGGCACGTCCGGGAATAGGAGGACACAAATAGTTCGCCGGAATGTCCCAATGGCGAATGCCGTAAAAAGACGTTAATAAGGCGCGATTCAGCATCTTGACCGCTGCGGGGTCGGCAAAATTGATGCTTTGATCCCCATAGGAATTCAAGAAGACGAAAGTGGCCAGCTCGGGCGTATCGTCGATAAGACGAGCAAAGTCGTAACGACCCTGATGGCGGTTACGTGGATGAAGTAAGGTCGTTGCCTTGGTAGAGGGTGCGGGTGATTTGGAAATGGTAATGCCTGTCGTTAAGAATTCTGTGTTGGTATTTTATTGACAGGTGGCCTGAAAAGCAAAAAAAGCCGATCTAAAATCGGCTTTAAGTGCTTGATACTACTAAGTGTTTTGGTGGCGCATCAGGGACTCGAACCCCGGACCTGCGGATTATGATTCCGTCGCTCTAACCAACTGAGCTAATGCGCCAAGAACGCTACTATAACACCACTAAATTTAATAACGCAAGCGTTTTTTGTCTTTTCTTTGTCATGAATGAAATAAGTAAAAGGGTAGCTTAAAAAACACGTGCTAATTCAACCGCTTAGTATAAAGGGGGGCGCATCAGTGAGGTTGATATGATCATGGCCAAAAGGGAGAAGGGGGTCACGTATAACAACACGTGCAAAAAGTGCGTGAGGCAGTGGACTTTTGAAGTTTTTATCGACTCTATGCGGTAGTGCCAGATTTAAACCCGTACAATGGGCGATGAAAGCTTGGTGGCATTATGCAGCTGGGCACACTTTTTTGCTCTCTTAATTTTTATGTCACGCCAATTATTTAGTACGTTGCCCTTATCACCCGCGTTACAGCAAAATCTAGCCCAGCTGGGTTTTAGTGAAATGACGCCCATTCAGGCGGAAAGCCTACCTTTAATTCTTGAAGGCCACGACCTGATCGCCCAAGCGAAAACGGGTAGTGGGAAAACGGCGGCCTTTGGGTTGGGTATTTTGCATAAGCTGAAACCAGCGCGGTTTTCGATTCAGGCGTTGGTGCTTTGTCCTACACGAGAATTAGCAGGGCAGGTGGCTGAAGAGCTACGTCGTCTAGCGCGTGCTGAAAGCAACATTAAAGTGCTGGTACTCACTGGTGGGGTGCCGATGGGGCGACAGGTCGATTCGCTTGCGCATGGGGTTCATATTGTGGTGGGCACACCTGGGCGAGTGTTGGATCATATCCGTCGTGGCTCAATTGACTTGTCGCCGGTGGAAACCTTGGTCTTGGATGAGGCCGATCGAATGGTCGATATGGGCTTTTACGATGATATGTACGAAGTGGTGGCAGCGTGTCCGCCTCGTCGTCAAAGCCTGATGTTCTCGGCCACGTACCCTGACACCATTCGCAGCGATGCGGCGCACTTTTTGCATGAGCCTATCGAGGTAAAAGTTGAGTCGCTAGTGCGCGGTTCGCAAATTGAGCAATTGTTTTTTGATGTTGAGCCCGATGAGCGTTACGAAGCGACAGCCCATTTATTAAGCCATTATCAGCCTGATTCTGCACTGGCTTTTTGTAATACTAAAGCACAGTGCGACGGCTTAACCCATTATTTGCGGTCATTGGGCTTTAGTGCTTTAACCCTGCATGGCGATTTAGAGCAGCGGGATCGCGATGAGGTGCTAATTCAGTTTGCGAACAACAGTTGCACGGTCTTGGTTGCCACCGATGTGGCCGCCCGAGGCCTAGATATTTCTGCACTGGCCGCTGTCATTAACGTAGACATGCCGCGCGACCCCGAGGTGTATATTCACCGTATTGGGCGCACGGGTCGGGCGCAGGAAAAAGGCTTAGCGCTAAGTTTATGTACACGTTTTGATGGCGGTATTTTGGAAAAGATTGAGTCGTTCCAACAAAAAGGATTGCAACGGGCTCGACTAAGCTCGCGCACGGCAACGAAGCAGCGACCTCAGCCCGCGCCAATGCAAACCGTGGTGATTTTGGGTGGTAAAAAAGATAAATTACGTCCTGCCGATATTTTAGGCGCGTTAACGGGTGATGCGGGTTTGCACCGTGATCAGGTGGGCAAAATTAATATTGGTGTTGTCGTTAGCCATGTGGCCTTAGAGCGCAGTATTGCAAGTCAAGCTGTTGAGCGTTTAGTTCAACACGGCATTAAAAAGAAGCGCTTCCGTATGCATTTACTGCAAACGGAAGGGTTCTAATTTCTTAGTTCACGCAAACGATTCCTAAAGGTAAGCGATGAAACTGACCGCAGCACGTGTATTTGTTTTCGTTGTGTTGGGTGCAACCTTAAGTGCATGCAGCACGCCTTCCCCTGACTCGTCCTCAGCAAACCGTTCAACGGTAGAAGTGTATGGTGAGGTCGACGTAGGGGTCGGAACGCAGCGAATTTATCGTTAGGCCGTTGTGTTGCTATCCACCTCGCGGGGCTTAACCGTTGGGGGCGTGTGAGCGGGGTTGTTTGCAGACGGCGAGTTGTTTTTCGCGGGTAAATCGTGCTTGTTCAACCCTGATAGGGCCGCACTTAAACTATAAAGTGGTTCAAATGACTCCGCTTGGGCCATGGGCCAGCCCGTACGGAAAATGGTTTGACGGTAGTGCTCTTGCAGTAGCTCACCTTTTTCCAGATCGGGGAAAAGGGCCGACAACACACGTACTTCACCATTAGCAATACGTTGTGCAATATGGTGGGGGCGCAGTTCGTTAGGGTGCTGCAGGCCTGCAGCTTGTAATAAATCGGCTAAAGCTTTAAGCGTATTGTTGTGGTAGCTGGCAACGCGTAATGACTTATCGGGCACGACTAAAGCGGCTTGGCGACGTGGGTCTTGAGTGGTTACGCCTACAGGGCATTTACCGGTATGACAAGTAAGCGCCTGAATACAGCCTACGGCGAACATGAATCCGCGAGCGCTATTACACCAATCAGCGCCTAAGGCCATAATGCGCGCCATATCAAAAGCGCTGATGATTTTTCCTGAAGCGCCAATGCGTATGCGTTCGCGTAAACCAATACCGACCAAGGTGTTGTGCACCAGACGTAAAGATTCCCGCAGAGGTGTGCCCACGTGATCAATAAATTCAACTGGCGCCGCACCTGTGCCGCCTTCAGAACCGTCTACCACAATAAAGTCGGGTGTAATGCCGGTTTTAAGCATAGCTTTGGCGATGGCAAACCATTCCCATGGGTGGCCAATCGTTAACTTGAAACCTACTGGTTTGCCTCCCGATAATTCACGTAGACGGGCAACAAACTCAAGCAGTTCGATGGGCGTAGAAAAGGCATTATGCTGCGCCGGCGAGTTACAGTCTTGCCATACAGGCACGTCGCGTGCGGCGGCGATCTCGGGTGTGACTTTAGCGCCGGGCAAAATCCCGCCTTGGCCGGGCTTAGCACCTTGAGACAGCTTGATTTCGATCATTTTGATGTTGTCTTGGCGGGCTCGCTCGGCAAATTTTTCAGGTGAAAAGTTGCCGTCCTCGTCACGACAGCCGAAATAACCTGAGCCTATATTCCAGATCAGATCGCCACCGTACATGGTGTGATAACGGCTAACCCCCCCTTCACCAGTGTCGTGCGCAAAGTTACCCAGTACGGCTCCTTTATTCAAGGCCATGACTGCATTTGCAGACAGAGCACCGAAGCTCATGGCTGATATATTAAAAACCGATAGCGAATAAGGCTGAGTACAGTCAGGGCCTCCCACTAGTGTGCGAAAGTTGCTGTCAGCGATGGTGCTGGGGGCCATGGAGTGGTTAATCCATTCGTAACCACTGCCGTATATGTCTTGTTGTGTACCAAAAGGCCGTTTGTCGTCTTGTTGTTTAGCGCGTTGGTATACCAGTGAACGGGCTTCCCGTGAAAAAGGCAGTTGTTGGGTGTCGCTTTCTATAAAGTATTGGCGTATTTCAGGGCGTATGTATTCGAAGAAAAAACGAAGGTTTCCGATTACCGGGTAGTTACGACGAATGGCATGGCGGGATTGCTTTAGGTCGACAGCGCCCATTAAGCACAATATGACAAAGGGTACTGCCAGCAGTAGCCACCATGTGCTGTGAAAGACTGATAGTAAGATGAACAGAAGCGCGCCAGCCAGCACCACATATAAGGATGTGTAGCGCGTCAATAGACGGTACATGCAATAGCTCCAAGCAGCTTGAAAACGAGGCAAGAAAGTTACGGCAAAAACAAGTTACACCTTAACAGATACGGCGTGATAACCATAGCTGGCATAAGCCCGTAAGGGCAGTCGTAATGTGTGTTTTCGAGCTACTATTAAGGGCGCACAGTGTTAAAAATTGAAAGGAGCACACGGTGATAAAACAAAAAACTGGTTCGTGGAATGAATTAGCTTCAGATGCCATGGCAGTTCGTTTAACCGTATTTGTGCACGAGCAAAAAGTTCCGGAAGAAATTGAACAAGACGATCAAGATCCGTTGTGTACTCATTTAGTGGTGTATAACGAGCATGATCAGCCCATTGCAACAGGGCGCTTATTACCCAATGGGCATATAGGTCGTTTAGCTGTTATGCGTGACTACCGTCAGCAGGGGTTGGGTGCGCATGTGCTACAGCATTTATTGGAGGTCGCTCGGCAGCAGGGGCATATAGAGGTCGAGTTATCCGCTCGATTAAGCGCCAAAGCTTTCTATGAAAAAGCTGGCTTTGTTGCGATTGCTGCTCCTCATATGGAAGCGGGTGCTGAACATGTGCGTATGCGTCATGTATTAACTATTTAGAAGGCTAAGCAGCTCATTCATGTTTTTAAACGATATTGATTTTTCTCAGCTCTACATTGAACACCGACAAAGCTCAGGCCGGGGGCGTACGCCTGTTGAGAAATGGGATGCTCGCGCTGATAAAATTCAGCTCGGCGAAATTGAAAACACCTACACCTTGCGCTTTATGGAGCAGGTTCAGCTTACAGCGCAAGATACTGTGTTAGATGTAGGCTGTGGAAGCGGGGCATTAACGGTGCTGTTGGCCAAGCAGGCCCAGCAGGTTTATGCCTTGGATTACAGTGAGGGCATGCTGGAAAAGGTA
>DATGRU010000033.1:0-16099 GCA_035303295.1 Paenalcaligenes sp. | reverse complement strand
CGCGATCGTGCTAAACGCCTGTCAGCATGGCTGGCTCTTGAGCAAGCGCTCGAGTCAGGTGAGCTGGTAAACGGTACGGTTACTGGCAAAGTTAAAGGTGGTTTAACCGTAATGACCAACGGTATCCGTGCGTTCTTGCCCGGTTCCTTGGTTGATCTGCGTCCTGTTAAAGACACCACACCCTACGAAGGCAAAACCTTCGAATTCAAAGTGATCAAACTTGATCGCAAACGCAACAACGTGGTGTTGTCTCGTCGCGCTGTGCTGGAAGCCAGCATGGGCGAAGAGCGTCAGAAACTGCTCGAAACGCTTACCGAAGGTATTGTTATCAAAGGTATCGTTAAGAACATCACCGATTACGGTGCGTTCGTTGACTTGGGCGGTATCGATGGTCTGTTGCACATCACCGATATGGCATGGCGCCGTGTTCGTCACCCATCCGAAGTATTGCAAGTGGGTGAAGAGATCGAAGCCAAAGTACTTAAGTTCGACCAAGAGCGCAGCCGTGTTTCACTGGGTGTAAAACAGTTGGGCGAAGATCCATGGATCGGTCTGGCTCGTCGTTACCCACAATCCACACGTCTGTTCGGTAAAGTTACTAACCTTACTGACTACGGTGCGTTTGTTGAAGTTGAAGACGGTATCGAAGGTTTGGTTCACGTATCCGAAATGGATTGGACCAACAAAAACGTCGATCCACGCAAAGTGGTTACACTGGGCGAAGAAGTTGAAGTTATGGTTCTGGACATCGACGAAGATCGTCGTCGTATCTCCTTGGGTATGAAGCAGTGCCGTCCAAACCCATGGGAAGAGTTCGCCATCAACTTCAAACGCGGTGATAAAGTCCGCGGTGCTATTAAATCCATTACTGACTTCGGCGTGTTCGTTGGTCTAGATGGTGGCATCGATGGTCTGGTTCACTTGTCCGACTTGTCTTGGACTGACTCCGGTGAAGAAGCCGTACGTAACTTCAAGAAAGGCGACGAGGTTGATGCTGTTGTTCTGGGTATTGATACCGAGAAAGAGCGCATCTCCTTGGGCGTTAAACAGTTGGAAGGTGATCCCTTCAACAACTTCGTAGCAACTCACGACAAAGGCGCTTTGGTTGCCGGTACAGTGAAATCAGTTGAAGCAAAAGGCGCTGTAATCACACTGTCTCACGACGTTGAAGGTTACTTGCGTGCTTCCGAGATCTCTACAGGTCGTGTTGAAGACGCCACCACCGTTCTGAACGAAGGTGACGAGCTTGAAGCCATGATCATCAACGTTGATCGCAAAGCACGTTCTATCCAGTTGTCCGTTAAAGCACGTGAAAACGCTGAAACCGCTTCTTCCATGCAGCGTATTTCAGAAGCCAGTGCTTCGTCCGGTACAACCAATCTGGGTGCCTTGCTGCGTGCCAAGTTGGATCAACAACAGCGCGACGACGGTTAATTGGCGTGACCAAGTCAGAGCTTATTGCGCTGCTGGCCAGTCGCTATCCGCAACTGGCCTTGCGCGACATGGATTTGGCGGTGAAAACTGTACTGGATGCCATGACTCAATCTTTGGCTGATGGTCAAAGAATTGAAATTCGTGGTTTTGGTAGTTTTTCATTATCCACCCGCTCACCACGCATTGGTCGTAACCCACGTTCTGGTGAAAAAGTGATGGTGCCTGCTAAGCAGGTACCTCATTTCAAAGCTGGAAAAGAGTTGCGAGAGCGTGTTGATGCGGCTTATCTTGAAGAGCATAAGTCCACTCGCGAGTACAGTAATAGCTAAAAGATTGATCTTTTCATTGAAATAGAGAAATCGATAACCTTCGCAAAAAAGCTGTAGAACCCTGCCGTGATGAACGACAGGGTTCTTTTTTTGTTTTAAGGGTTGTGGCGTTACTCGGCTTAAACTAATGAAATTGGCGCCAGCCGTTAAGCCTTGTGGTGTAATGGCGGTCTGTTTAATTGTTTGCTGATTAGCAGAATTATTGAATGATGGAATCTAGGTGTCCTGATACCCGATTCAAATTACAATTAGAACATCCTAAATATATTGGAGCTTGCTATGCGCTATCTGGTGTGGGTGCTGCGATTACTAGTATTTGTGCTGGTATTATTGTTTGCCTTAAAGAACACAGATCCGGTTAATGTGAATTTCTTCGCTGACTATGGCTTATCGAATGTGCCATTGGTGGTGGTGATGTTAACGGCCTTGATTTTGGGCTTGGTGCTGGGTTTGTTGTTAATGGTGGGTGTCATTATGCGTAAGCGCCGTGAAATTGCCAGATTAAAGCGCGAGGTTGCTCGACTCGAGGAAACGGTACGAGCAAACACTGCACCAGCGGAAACAGTAGCTCCTGAAGCGATTGCTCCGTTAGCACCGCTGTAAGTTTTAGGAGTATCAAGCGTGGATTTTGAGCCGTGGTGGTTAATTGTTTTGCCTGTGCTGTTTGGTCTGGGTTGGATGGCAGCGCGTTTTGATTTTAGGCAGATATTATCCGAATCTCGTAATTTGCCAGATTCTTACTTTAAGGGTCTGAATTTTCTACTGAACGAGCAGCCCGACCGTGCGATTGATGCCTTTGTAGAAGTGGCTAAGCTTGATTCGGAGACCACCGAACTGCATTTTGCTTTAGGTAGCTTATTCAGACGGCGTGGTGAAATTGAGCGTGCTATTCGCGTTCATCAAAGTTTGTTAGCACGTGCCGACTTACCCGCCAAAGACCGTGAAACGGCTCAGTATGAATTGGCACAAGACTTTCTAAAAGCAGGTCTTTTAGACAGAGCCGAGGAAGCCTTTGAGGCAGTCGTGGAAACGCGCTTTGCCATGGATGCGATGCGCGCGTTAATTCGCATTTATGAATCCGAGCATGATTGGCCGAAGGCGATTGAAGCCGTTCGGCGTTTGCGTGCCTATGTCGACGAGCCGGTTCCTCAGTTGGTGCATTACCAATGCGAGCAGGCACAAGCTGCCCTCGAGCAGCGTGAACCCAATCTTCAACGGGCGGCTGAGGCATTGGCTGAAGCGGATGCAGCCGCTACTGCCTTAGGAGAAAAGGGTGGAAGTGCAGCCTCACGTGCGCGCATTTATATACTTAAAGCAAAGTTAGCCCAGCTGCAAAACGACTTGGCAGGGCAGCGCGACTACTTAGCCGAAGTTTTGCGTATCGCTCCCCAATACGCGGGCTTAATCGCTAACGACTTAATGAATTGCTACAAGCAGTTGAATGAGGCTGCCCAAGGTTTAAGCATGCTTAAAAGCTGCTACGAGGCGAATCCTTCGGTTGATGTATTTAATGTGGTGTTTCGCGAATTGCGTGAGCAGCAGGGCCATGTGCGTGCGTGGACTTTTGCGCGGTCCGCATTGCGCTCGGACCCGTTGTTGCTAAGTTTAGATCGCATGTTAGAGGTGGAGTTAACGTTCGCGGATAACCGTTCTGCGTTGCCCTTAACGGGGGCGCCTATTGAGGCATTGCCGGCGTCAGCTGCTGTGGATGTTGTGGCGGGTGCTGATCTGGGGCTTTTGCGTCGTTTAGTGCATAAGCATACGCATCGCTTAGATCGTTACTCATGTCGCGAATGTGGTTTTGAAGCGCAGCATTATTATTGGCAGTGCCCAGGGTGTAACTCGTGGGAAACCTATGCACCCAAGCGTTTAGAGGAGTTGCAATGACGCCGTTTCCCGCAGCAAAAGTAAAGCATGTAAAGGTATTGGTCATTGGTGATGTCATGCTTGACCGATACTGGTTTGGTGATGTCGAGCGGATTTCGCCTGAAGCGCCCGTGCCGGTAGTAAAGGTGGCTCGCCGCGAGGACCGTTTGGGTGGGGCAGCGAACGTTGCACGTAACGTGGTGGCGCTAGGAGCACATGCAACCCTTTTAGGGATTGCCGGTCAGGATGACACCGCGATCGATGTCGAGCAGCTGGCACATGGCGCGGGTATACACGCCAATATTGTGCGTGATCCGCGCATGCCGACTACGTTGAAATTACGTGTTTTAGGGCGACAGCAGCAGCTATTGCGTGTGGACTTTGAACAAGGCCCTGGAGAACGTGCGTTAGAAACCATGTACGATTATGCACGTCAGCTTATTCCTGCACACGATTTAGTGGTGCTGTCCGATTATGCTAAAGGTACTCTGAACAATATCGAGCAGCTTATCGCCTTGGCGAACGAGTTTCAGGTACCCGTATTGGTGGATCCTAAAGGTGACAGCTACGATCGCTATCGTAAGGCTACGATTATCACGCCCAATCGCACCGAAATGCAGCAGGCTATTGGACGCTGGACAGATGAGGTTGATTTAGCAGAGCGAGCGCAGGCGTTGCGACAACAGCTTGAACTCGAGGCCTTACTCATTACTCGATCCGAGCAAGGAATGACGATTTTCACTGCCGAGGGCTCATCCCATGCCGATGCACAGGCTCAGGAAGTCTTTGATGTTTCGGGAGCAGGAGACACGGTATTGGCCACGTTAGCCGTAGGGCGTGCGGCTGGATTGAACTGGCCTGATGCGATGTACTGGGCCAATATTGCTGGCGGTATTGTGGTGGGCAAATTAGGTACGTCGATTGTGACGGTGGGAGAGTTAAAGTGATTGTGGTGACAGGTGGCGCAGGCTTTATAGGCAGCAATCTGGTGGCGGGTTTAAATCGCCGTGGATACACCGATATTTTAGTGGTCGATGACTTGACTGATGGTGACAAGTTTGCGAACTTAGTTGATTTATCCATTGCTGACTACATGGATAAAGATGAGTTCAGGCAGCGTATCGCAAGCGGGGGCTTTAGCGATATCGAAGCTATTTTTCATCAAGGGGCGTGTTCGGATACGACCGAGCGTAATGGCCAATACATGATGGATAACAACTATCGTGTAACGCTTGAGCTGTTTAACTATAGTCAGCAAGAAAAAATTCCATTTTTGTACGCTTCGTCAGCTGCGGTGTATGGAGCAGGCCCTGTTTATGCCGAAGCGCCAGAAAATGAGGCGCCGCTGAATGTGTATGGTTACTCTAAGTTGCTGTTTGACCAAGTGCTACGTCGTTCCCTATCAACGCTAACGGCACCAGTCATTGGTTTGCGCTACTTCAACGTTTATGGACCACGTGAGCAGCATAAAGGACGGATGTCATCGGTTGCGCTGCATAACATGAAGCAGTATCGCTCTGAGGGTTTTGTGCGTTTATTTGCGGGCTGGGATGGCTACGACGATGGTGGGCAGCAACGCGACTTCATTTTCGTGGACGATGTGGTGAATGTGAATCTGCATTTTCTAGAAAAAACGGCTCCGTCGGGCGTGTATAACTGCGGTACGGGTCGGGCACAGCCTTTTAACGATGTAGCCATGACCGTTGTGAATACGATGCGCAAGCATGAGGGGCTGGATGAGCTGCCGTTAGAGCAACTGGTGGCGCAAGGGCTAATTCGTTATATTGATTTCCCGAACGACCTTAAAGGTCGTTACCAAAGTCATACGCAAGCCGATTTACAGCAGCTTCGTGAAGCGGGCTATCAACAAGAGTTCAGTACGGTTGGTGAGGGTGTACGTCGTTATGTCCAGATTGAGTTAGCTAAGCGAACTTAATCGTAAAAGTACGAGTGGAATATTGGGGCGCTATAGGCGCCCCTTTTACGTTGGAAAAGGGATCATAAGGTTTTGTCCTTTTGTGATGGAGTCGTTATGAATCCCTTTATGCATTCCGTAGTTGCAGCACCCCTACATAGCCCCCGCGAGGTGTGGCATCAAACATCAACAGTTCAGCTAGAACAGCATCCTTTGGCGGGCCAATCCATACACACCCAAGGACTGAAGCCCGGTATGTTTTATGTGTCGGGGCGTAGCCTGTGGTTACGGCTGTTAGTCATGTGCTGTGGGGTGGTTACGGTCGCGCACGTATCGGCCGTTGAGCTTAATTCTGCAAGCGCCGCTGAACTACAGTCTTTGAAGGGGATAGGCCCTAAAACGGCTGCGCTTATTGTGGAAGAGCGTGATCGTGGCGGGTATTACGACGATATGCAAGACCTTAGCGAACGTGTGCGGGGTTTAGGGCCAAAGAAGTTGGAAGGCCTGAAGGAGGCTGGCTTAACGGTAGAGGTACCGGACGTCAGCGAGGTTGTTACAAAGCCTCCGTCTTCCCGCAATAAATAAATTTAGTTATTTCTAACTTTATGGGTATTGCATCGCTAATGGGGCAATACCTGCTTAAAGTTCGTGACCGATCTGAGGGTAAATGAAAAGGGAGTAGGTCACTGAGAGTGACCTACCTAGTGCTACTTAAGCAGTTATCGCGTATTGCTCTTGCTTCACTCTAAAGACTTGAACGGTGCGACTAAGCTCTTGGGCTTGATCCTCTAGGCTTACTGTCGCCGCTGCGGCTTCTTCTACCAAGGCTGCGTTTTGTCGGGTGACCTCATCCATTTGCAGTACTGCGCGGTTAATTTGTTCGATCCCCACGCTTTGTTCGTCACTGGCAATCGATATTTCGCTTACTAAATGCGAGGCTTGCTGCACACTGCTGACCACTTCATTAATGGTGGTGCTGGCATCGTCAACCAGTTTGGCACCGTCTTGAATTTTGTTTACAGCGTCATCGATTAAGTCTTTGATTTCACGCGCAGACGTAGCACTACGTTGTGCCAGCGACCGTACTTCGCTTGCTACCACCGCAAAGCCTCTACCTTGTTCTCCGGCACGGGCAGCTTCAACGGCGGCATTCAGAGCCAAAATATTCGTTTGAAACGCAATACTATCGATGACGCCAATGATGTTGACAATTTTCTCTGCTGATTCGCTAATGGATGCCATCGTTTGCGTGACTTGCTGGGTTGCTTGTCCTCCCTGCTGAGCAATATGAGAGGTTGAGCTTGCCAACTGGTTAGCTTGGTTTGCGTTTTCAGCTGTTTGTCGAATCGTATTGGTGAGTTCCTCCATGGCCGAGGCAGTTTCGGTAAGTGACGCTGCTTGCTCTTCCGTGCGCGAGGACAGGTCTGTGTTACCTGCAGCAATTTGACTGGAAGCCGACGCAATGCTTTCGGCGCCATTGCGTACGCTACCGACTAGCTTATT
Organism: Paenalcaligenes sp.; assembly: GCA_035303295.1. Lineage (GTDB taxonomy): Bacteria > Pseudomonadota > Gammaproteobacteria > Burkholderiales > Burkholderiaceae_B > Paenalcaligenes. The sequence goes on along the minus strand of DATGRU010000033.1, from coordinate 9,052 downwards.
AAGGTTGTTATTCATGTCCGCAAGGGTTGCCAGTAAGACCCCGGTTTCGTCGGTGGATGAAGCGTTAATGTTCCCTGTTAAGTCGCCTTTGGCGATGCGCTGAGCGGCCTCGACAGCTTGAGCAAGGGGAAGGGTGATGCCGCGGGTAAGACGCCACGAGAAAAAGGCACAGAGCACCGCTACAAGTAGCGATGAGCCAATAAGTAAAATTTGGCTTTGCTGGCTGGTTTCCACGAAGCCCGCTGCGACCCGATCCATGTAGACCTGCTGGGATATTAGCAGTTCGTTTACCGCGGACTGGTACTGGTGCGCAGCAGGAGCTAAGTCGTTATTAAAAATAACTCGCGCTTCATAATCATTGCCACTTTGCTCTGCCGCCGTAATGCGATTGCGTGCATCTTCATACAGGTCCCGATGCTGAACGACGCGACGAAAAATTTCAAATTCGTAATCGGCCACTAACATGGGCTCGATTTTTTGTTGTAGGGCAGTGGATTCCTCTGTTGCCGCTTGCGCTTCTACGGCAAAAATTTGTACTAAAGATGAGTCAGCGCTTTGTGCCACGGCCATGGTACGGGTGACATCGTTACTGATGTTGCGATACCAGTCGTTGATTAAACGTTCTTTAACAAGAGGGCTGGCCATCATTTCTTGGTTGGCTTGGGACAGGCTATGAAAATTCCACGCGCCCAATAACGATACCAACACGACAAATGTGACCGCCGTACCAAAGCCGAGAGCCAGCCTTCGACCAATAGGCATATTGGTAAACAGTTTCATGATACAGCCTTACATTAGGGGAAAATAAACAAGCAATATATAAGGAGTAACGGCTGCGACCGGTGAAAACTTTAGTGTTTCTTTTAAAAAAATGATTGTTAGGAAAGAGTTAATTGTCTTAGCACTTAATTGTTTTTATTTTCAGACGTTATTTATTTAAAACTTAAAATTATTATTTCTGCGCGCGGTGCGTGAAAAAAGGCAGTTCAAAATAACCGGAAGTAATAGTACAGTTGAACTCTGGGCTTGAGGAGGCCCTTACAGATACTTCTTCGCCAATTAGCTGTAGTATCTTGCTTATCTCCCGTTTACGATTTCAATTATGACTGCATATCCAACTATTGAAGACACTATCGGTTCAACCCCTTTAGTGCGTTTACAGCGCTTATCCCCCGAGCTTACTGAGCATCGGGGTAATGTGATCTTGGCCAAGCTAGAGGGTAATAATCCAGCTGGCTCTGTTAAGGACCGGGCTGCTAGCGCCATGATCCGACACGCCGAAGAGCGGGGCAAGATTAAGCCCGGGGACACGCTTATTGAGGCAACCAGCGGTAATACTGGAATCGCTTTGGCGATGATTGCGGCAGTGCGCGGCTACAAGATGGTGCTGATTATGCCCGACAATCTTTCCGTCGAACGCCGCGCTTCCATGACAGCCTATGGTGCTGAGCTCATCTTAACGCCAGCCTCTGAAGGGGGGATGGAGTATGCCCGTGACTTAGCATTAAAAATGCAAGCAGAGGGTAAGGGTTTAGTACTTGATCAGTTTGCGAATGATGACAATCCGAATGCCCATATTCAAAGCACGGGGCCAGAAATCTGGACGCAAACTAATGGCAGGGTGACTCACTTTGTTAGTGCAATGGGAACGACGGGCACCATCATGGGGGTAGGGTCTTATTTAAGACGTCAAAAACCCGATGTGGTTATTGTGGGCGCGCAGCCTGCAGAGGGAGCGCAAATTCCAGGTATTCGTAAATGGCCAGAAGCCTATCAGCCCGCCATTTATAAGCCGGCAGAGATTGATCGTTTCGAGTTGATTTCTCAAGACGAAGCAGAGAATGCAGCACGAGACCTCGCTGCTAAAGAAGGCATTTTTGCTGGAATTTCGTCTGGCGGGGCATTGGTTGCTGCATTAAGAGTGGCGGCAACAGTGGAAAATGCGACGATTGTATTTATTGCATGCGACCGCGGCGATCGTTATTTATCCACGGGTGTATTTAACTAAGGTATTGCTTTGACCGGGTGCGTGGCAAACCTCGCACTTCAGAAGCCTTTTGCGACTGCCTCTTTAGTTAGGGGGATGTCAAATGTATCGCGTGGCATCGTTGGTGAGCGATGCCGCATACGACTAAAGCCCTGACTGGCCTTGCCATCGCTGCTAACTTAGTAACGAAATGCAAGGCCAGTATTATCAACCAGCCTTGCTCGCACTGCTTAGCCGCCTTGGCCCATCTCTCGACTTAAGGCATTAGCCAACTCGGCTACCGACGCTGCATAAAAATAACTGCGGTTATAGTGTGTGATGGCAAAAAAGTTTTCAGTCGCGATACGGTATTCGACAGTTGAGCGAGGCTCATCAACCAGATTGATAATACTTAGTGGGCGATTGGCCCACAAAGCTGACTCTGCCCGAGCGCTGCTGGCACCTTGTCGTTGAAGTTCTGCCCACGTATGAGTAGGCTCTAAGCCGCCGTGAACAAAACTTTGTGGGTCTGTTGGTAGCGTAGCTTCAACAAACACAGGTAGCCCGGGTTGCCATCCATGCACAATTAGAAAATGGGCAACCGATTCCATAATGTCGGGCATCGAGTTAAATAAGTCGATGCGTCCGTCGTTATCCCCATCGACAGCGTAACGCATCAGGCTGCCGGGCATGAATTGTGGAAGGCCCATGGCCCCTGCATAGGATCCATAAGCCTGCTGAGCATTCAGTTTGCCTTGATGGTGCAAATCAATTAAGTCAGCCAACTGATTCCTAAACAGCTCACCGCGTTCAGGGCGAGTATTGTCAGGGTACGAGAAGCCAAGTGTGGCTAAGGCATCTAAAACTTTAAAGTCGCCCGTATGGCGCCCATATACTGTTTCTACCCCGATAATGGCAACGATGATGGCAGCAGGCACACCGTACTTATCCTCGGTTTGTGCCAGAAGTTGTTGGTGTTGTTGCCAAAATTCGGCGCCCACTTTAATGCGAATAGGATCAACAAAACGGCCGCGGTAGGTTACCCAACTGCGTTTAATTCGTCCTTTGCTGGGTGCCATTAAACGTGCGGCTTGCGCGTTATAGCGTACGTCTTTAAGTAGACTTGTGACAGTTTCAAGCGGAATGTCTCGGCTGCTGGCGACTTCATCGGCCCATTTAGCTAACCATGGACTCAACTCCCCATCAGGCAGGTGGTAGACGGTGCGTGCCGATTGTGAGTCACCGTAGCGGATGGGTGGGGGATCAGGCTTAAGTGTCGGCTTTGAATCCGTCTGTTGAGGCGCTGCGGTGATGCCCGATGCCACCGGAGCCGGAGGGGCTGCACACCCTGCGACAGCAAAAATGACCAGTGCGACTTGCAAAATGCGCGCAGGTTTGAACATAATTCATCCTTATGGAGACACTATTAATTACGCATCCGTCGTTCCACTTGCATGAGATGGGCGCTGGGCATCCTGAATCCCCCGAACGGTTGGATGCTATCGAGCGCCAGTTAACAGGCAGCGGCTTATCTAAACGGTTAGTGATAGAGGAAGCGCGAGCGGCAACTGATGTTGATTTGTTGCGAGTGCATAGCGCATCGCACCTATCATACTTAGCCCAGATTGCGCCTGCTAGTGGTTATAGCGAAATTGATGCTGATACGATATTAAATCCGCATACCCTGACGGCTGCGCGTTATGCGGCTGGGGCAGGGCTGACGGGGATAGACGCTATTATGCAAAATAGGGCGCGGTCCGTGTTTTGTATGGTGCGTCCACCGGGCCACCACGCTACGCGTTCACAGGCAATGGGGTTTTGCTTCTATAATAATGTAGCCGTGGCAATGGCCTACGCAATGGAGCACTATGGTATTAAACGAGTTGCTCTTGTTGACTTTGATGTCCATCATGGAAATGGCAGCGAAGATATATTTGCCGGTAATGATCAGGTTTTGATGTGCGGTTTTTACCAACACCCTTTTTATCCTGGGGGTGCTCAGGAGCCGCCAGCACAAAACATGGTAAACATAGCAGTAAAGGCACGCAGTAGTGCCGAGCAGGTACGTCAGGTAGTGTCGCAGCATTGGTTACCTAGACTGCGTGAATTTGCACCTGAACTGCTGTTTTTTTCTGCTGGATTCGATGCCCATGATCACGATGAGATGGCTCATCTCATGCTACTCGAGTCCGACTTCCAATGGATTACCGAACAGGTTATGGCAAGCTGTTACCCCAGTACTCAGGGAAAAGTGTTGAGCATGCTTGAAGGCGGCTACGACTGCCCGTCGCTGGGACGCAGTGTAGAAGTGCATATCAAAGCATTATCCACCTGTTTGTAAGCGTTGATCGAATGAATGCCGCTTAGGGGTTGGTGTGGTAGGTCGAACTGGCCGGCCCTTAGCTCAAGAGCGAGTGCTATTTTTTTACGTATTTGGAGATAACCGGATGAAAGTCTTGGTACCCGTTAAACGAGTGGTAGATTTCAACGTGAAGGTGCGTGTGAAATCGGATCAAAGCGATGTCGACATTGCTAATGTGAAAATGTCGATGAACCCGTTTGACGAAATAGCGGTTGAAGAAGGGGTACGCCTTAAAGAAAAAGGCGCTGCCACTGAAGTGGTGGCTGTATCGTGCGGGGTAACGGCTTGTCAAGAAACCTTGCGCACAGCGATGGCAATGGGTGCCGATCGTGCGGTCTTGGTTGAAACGGATGCCGAATTGCAACCCTTGGCTGTAGCAAAATTGTTAAAAGCAGTGGTGGAAAAAGAGCAGCCTCAGCTTGTCATTTTAGGCAAGCAAGCCATTGATGATGATGCGAACCAAACAGGTCAAATGTTGGCCGCCTTGCTGGATTGGCCTCAGGCTACGTTTGCAAGCCAAATTGAGGTTAATGGCGATCAAATTCAGGTTACACGTGAAGTGGATGGCGGTTTGGAAACGGTGTCACTGAATTTGCCTGCAGTCGTTACCACCGACTTACGTCTGAACGAGCCGCGCTTTGTGACTTTGCCCAATATCATGAAGGCCAAGAAAAAAACGCTGGATGTTTTAACGCCTGATGAAGTGGGCGTCGATGTAGCCCCTCGTCTTAAAACCTTGAAAGTTGAAGAGCCGCCAGTGCGTGCAGCAGGGGTGATCGTTCCAGACGTGGCAACGCTGGTTGAGAAACTGAAGAATGAAGCGAAGGTGATTTAGGATGTCTATATTAGTTATTGCAGAACACGATAACCAACAGTTGAATGGCGCAACATTGCATGCAGTGGCTGCGGCAGCACAGATTGGTGAAGACATCCATGTGCTCGTAGCTGGTCAGGGGGCGCAAACTGTGGCGCAAGCAGCTGGGCAAATCGCTGGTGTTAGCAAAGTATTGCATGCAGATGGTGAGAGTTTGGCAGACGCATTGGCCGAGAACATGGCAGCCCAAGTGCTATCTGTAGCACAGAACTATAGCCATCTGGTGTTTGCCGCGACGACAGCGGGTAAAAACGTAGCGCCTCGCGTGGCGGCCAAGTTGGATGTGGCACAAATTTCCGACATCATCAGTGTTGAATCGGCCGACACCTTCAAACGGCCTATTTATGCTGGTAATGCGGTGGCGACCGTACAATCAGCTGACGTACAAAAAGTACTCACGGTGCGCACTACTGCTTTTGATGCACAAGCAGCAGAAGGTGGCAGCGCGGCCATTGAGTCTGTGTCACCGGTTGCCGATGCGGGTAGTTCACGCTTCATTAGCCGTGAATTAGCGCAAAGTGACCGCCCCGAGCTTAGCTCGGCGTCAGTGGTTATTACAGGCGGTCGAGGTTTAGGCAATGCCGAAAACTTTAAACTGCTCGATGCCTTAGCCGACAAACTGGGTGCGGCGATTGGCGCGTCACGTGCTGCTGTTGATGCGGGCTATGCGCCGAACGACTGGCAGGTGGGGCAAACTGGAAAAATTGTAGCGCCTCAGTTATACATGGCTTTCGGTGTGTCAGGCGCAATTCAGCATTTGGCCGGAATGAAAGACTCTAAGGTGATCGTAGCGGTCAATAAAGACCCTGAAGCTCCCATTTTTAGTGTCGCTGATTATGGGCTCGTGGCAGACTTGTTTGAGGTCTTGCCAGAGCTAACCAAAGCGCTGTAGAGATAAAAGCCTGTGTCATTACCGTGACACAGGCTTTTTTTAGTAGTGGTCGATCAGCCGCGCTGCCTCAGGGGGGCGGCAGTCGCTGCAGCATTTTTCCTTATTACGGAGGTTGTATGGCGTATCGTGTGCCTCGCGCAGAAATTGATTTTGTCTTACGTAATCTGGCTGATGTTGAGTCCGTACTGCAGCTACCCGGTAACGAAGAACTTTCATCAGACTTGCTAGCCGCAGTGCTGGATGAGAATGCTCGGCTGGTTGAAGAGGTTATTGCGCCGTTAAATCGTTTAGGTGATCAGCAGGGGGCTCAGTGCAACGACGGGAAAGTCAGTACGGCACCCGGTTTTAAAGCGGCATTTGACGCTTTTACCCAAGGCGGTTGGCAGGGTTTGCTACACGATGCAGAGTTCGGAGGGCAGGGCCTTCCTGCGGTAATCGGTGCAGCGGTTAGCGAGAACCTAAATGCAGCGAACTTGGCTTTTGCATTATGCCCATTACTCAGTGATGGAGTCATCGAAGCATTAACCGTGGTTGGGACACCAGAACAACAAAAAAAATACATTCCACCTCTAATCGAGGGCCGTTGGACCGGCACCATGAATTTAACCGAGCCACAAGCGGGCTCCGATTTGGCATTAATTAATACCCGCGCGCAGCGCCAAGAGGATGGCAGTTACCGCTTAAAAGGCCAAAAAATCTTTATCACCTATGGTGAGCACGATTTAGCCGAAAATATTCTGCATTTGGTTTTGGCGCGTACACCGGATGCCCCGGCAGGGGTAAAAGGTATATCGTTATTTTTAGTGCCTAAGTATTTGGTCGATGAAAACGGCGATTTGGCGCAACGAAACGATGTGTGGTGTGCTTCGATCGAGCACAAGCTAGGGATTCACGCCAGTCCTACTGCTGTGTTGTTATATGGGTCGGGCCAAGGTGAGGTTGGCGATAGTGGGGCGGTAGGCTATTTGGTTGGTGAGGAAAATTTAGGCCTGCAATACATGTTTATCATGATGAATGCAGCCCGATTTGCGGTGGGAGTACAAGGTATTGCCGTCGCTGAACGATCACTGCAACAGGCTATGCAGTACGCGCACGAGCGACACCAAGGTCAAGATTTAGCTGGGTCGGATGGGCCCGTAGCGATTGTCCAGCATCCGGATGTTGATCGTATGCTGCAAACCATGAAAGGCTTAACCGAGGGAGCACGAGCTGTTGCGTATTGGGCTGCAGTGGCTAAAGACATGTCTCAAGATCATGCCGAGATAGAGATCCGTAGCCAAGCGAAAGCGCTGTATGAGTTTTTAGTGCCGGTGGTGAAGGCCTTTTCAACCGAGATGGCCCAAGAGGTCAGTTCACTGGGCATCCAAGTGCATGGTGGCATGGGCTACATTGAAGAAACGGGTGCTGCTCAGTATTACCGCGATGCTCGCATTCTTTCCATTTACGAAGGCACGACCGCGATTCAGGCAAATGATTTTGTAGGGCGCAAACTACTTCGGGATGGGGGTAAAGTGGCTGCTAGTTTGGCTCAAAGCATGCGTGATACGGTTACTGAGTTGCGTCAGAAGCAGGCAGATACGAAGGGTGCGGCCGGGCTGGTGTTCATTGCTGATCGTCTAGAACAGGCATTGCAGCAGTATGAGCAGTCAATTGCTTTTAGCTTAGCGAACGCAAAAGAGCATATAAAAGGTGTTTTTTATGGCAGTGTACCGTTGCTGATGCTAACTGGCACGGTATTGGCGGGGTGGCAGTTGGCCAGAGCCGCCTTGATTTGTGCGGAAGGTCGTAGCGGCCAATCGCCGGCCTTCGATACACAAAAGGTGGCAACAGCGGTGTTTTATGCTGCAACGGTCTTACCGCGCGTGTCGAGCTACGCCGAAACCATACAGGCAGGCGTGACACTCGAAACGTATGCCACGCGGCTTAGCCCGCCATAAGCAAATAGAAACAAGCTATTTGCCTTGTATTGGGGCTGCTGGGAGAATATTTATCTGTCCTGATGCAGCCTGCACTTCTGCAGACTGAGCCTATAAAAAATAGGCCCCTTATTGAACGGAGCAAAATGATGGCAACTTTACGTTTAGGCGATATCGCCCCCGATTTTGAGCAAGAGTCTTCTGTAGGAACCATTCGTTTTCACGAATACTTAGGTGATAGCTGGGGTGTGCTGTTTTCGCATCCAGCCGATTTCACACCCGTTTGCACCACCGAACTCGGTTACACAGCGAAACTAAGCGATGAGTTTGCTAAGCGCGGCGTTAAGGTGATTGCGGTGTCAGTGGATGATAACCAATCTCACCATAAATGGATTGAAGACATTAACGACACGCAAAACACCACTGTTAATTTCCCTATTTTGGCTGATGAAGATCGTAAGGTATCCGACCTTTACGACATGATTCACCCTAATGCCAGCAATACAGCGACCGTGCGCTCGGTATTTATTATCGATCCAGCAAAGAAAATTCGTTTAACCATTACTTATCCTGCAAGCACAGGTCGTAACTTCAACGAAATTCTGCGGGTTATTGACTCTTTGCAACTCACTGACAACCACAGCGTTGCAACCCCTGTTAACTGGGAAGATGGTGACGATTGCATTATCGTGCCTTCACTGGTTGACCCTGATGTTATTAAGCAGAAATTCCCTAAGGGCTATGTGGAAGTGCGTCCATATTTACGCATTACACCGCAACCCAACAAGTAATAGACAACTAAGTCTGTCTAAAAAAGCCCTGCAAGCCCTCGTTTGCAGGGCTTTTTTGTGGTGTGAAATTAACGCTTCAGTTTATTTACATTGCCACCTTAGCTGTGTTCTTGTACAGTACTGTATAAATAAACAGCTATGGAGGGTGTTATGTCTTTCACTACTTACCGCGAGCAACAAGGCACTTATGCATCGTCACACTGTCGTTCCGAGGTGCTACATACCATCAATACCAAACAAGGTAGGGCTCA
>DATGRU010000032.1:0-2205 GCA_035303295.1 Paenalcaligenes sp. | reverse complement strand
AGGGAGAAGGGTTATAGGTGGTCATGTTTTTACTTTAGCATCTACAGGCCTTAAGAGCAGAAATTCCCTTAAATGAAACCTGCTTTTTCGTAAAACAAACAAGGCGCCTGATGCGCCTTGTTTGTGTTTAGCGAATCGTAGGGATCGATTTTATAGCCCTGCACTGGCCCGCAATGCGGCTGCTTTATCAGTAGCCTCCCAACTGAACTCGGGCTCGCTACGACCAAAGTGGCCATACGCTGCCGTTTTGCTGTAAATCGGGCGCAGCAAATCGAGCATATTAATAATACCTTTAGGACGCAAATCAAAATGTTCGCGTACTAATTTGGCAATGGCTTCGTCCGCAATCACCCCAGTACCTTCAGTGTAGATGGTGATGTTAATGGGCTCAGCCACACCAATTGCATAGCTTAGTTGCACCTCACACTGACGCGCCAAGCCAGCTGCCACAATGTTTTTCGCCACATAGCGCGCGGCATACGCAGCGGAACGGTCAACTTTTGACGGATCCTTACCCGAAAACGCCCCGCCACCATGGGGGCAAGCACCACCGTAGGTATCCACAATGATTTTACGACCAGTAATACCGCAATCCCCTTGAGGACCACCAATCACGAACTTACCTGTGGGGTTCACTAAAAAACGTGTGTTTTCCGTTAACAGCCCTTCAGGAAAGCATGGACGAATAATGTGCTCGATAACCGCATCGTGAATATCTTCTTGTGATATGTCTGGCGCATGCTGCGTAGACAACACAACGGTATCGACTTCAGCCGGTTTACCATCTACATAGCGGAACGTAACTTGCGATTTAGCATCGGGACGTAGCCATGGCAAACGTCCGTCTTTACGTAGCTCGCTTTGACGCTGCATTAAACGGTGTGCGTACCAAATAGGCGCTGGCATCAGGTCGGGTGTTTCATCGCACGCGTAGCCAAACATCAGCCCTTGGTCGCCCGCGCCTTGGTTTAGCAGCTCTTCAGCGCTACGGTCTACACCCTGCGCGATATCTGGTGACTGTTTATCGTAAGCCACCAACACCGCGCAGCCTTTGTAATCAATACCGTAATCAGAGTTGTCGTAGCCGATACGTTTTAACGTGTCGCGCGCAACCTGAATATAATCTACATTGGCAGTGGTGGTGATTTCACCCGCCATAACCACTAAACCGGTATTGCATAGCGTTTCTGCTGCAACACGGGCGTTAGGATCTTGTGTGAAAATGGCATCCAGTACAGCATCAGAAATCTGATCAGCAACTTTATCTGGATGACCTTCGGATACGGATTCGGAAGTAAATAGAAAATCGTTATTGGCCACAGCGATTGCGTCCTGTTGTGATGCTAAAAAGCATGTAGGTGAACAAATGGCGTTGCACCACGGATGCCAAAGCACAGAAGCAATGCGAATCGGGCGCGACGCTTTAGCGGGATTTTTAGCCATACAATGGCTTATCGCTCCGCAAGTTGTCGGTTAACTCAGCGATACGGTGCATTTTAAGCGAAAATAACGCAACTTTGCATCTACCCCTATCGTTATAAAGGTTTATTTACCCAAGTTCATGCTTTTATTTTTGTTGCGAGCCCTGTCTTACCTACCGTTACGCGTGTTGCACGCCTGCGGCCGCCTACTGGGAATACTGGTTTACAGTCTGCCCGGGCGATACCGTGAGCGCCTAAAAGAAAATGCCGCTCAAGCTGGCTATCACAGCAACGCATTTGCTCGTAAAAGTGCTGCCGAGACAGGCGCCATGATTATCGAAACCCCTAAAGTGTGGCTGCGCACCGACGAATGTTTAGAGCACTGCATTAATCCCGATGCCCATATTGTGGAAGAAACGCTTGCTGAAAAACGTGGGGTTCTGTATTTAACCCCGCACTTAGGCTGTTTCGAAATCACCGCGCGGCGCTTGGTGCAATATGGGCCCATTACCGTGATGTTTCGCCAACCACGACAAGAGTTTCTCGAGCCCGTTATGCGCGAGTCGCGTAACATGCCCGGGCTTAATGCCGTACCCGCTAACCTAACAGGGATACGCGAATTTGTGCGGGCCTTACGCCGCGGGGAAGCGGTAGGCATGTTACCCGACCAAGTACCCAGTACCGGCGATGGGGTATGGCAACCGTTTTTTGGCAAACCCGCCTACACCATGACCTTAGCCGCAAAACTGGCCTTGCAAACCAAAGTGCCCATCATTCTGACGGC
>DATGRU010000031.1:0-21052 GCA_035303295.1 Paenalcaligenes sp. | reverse complement strand
GAGCAAGATGCTGACTTGATTCTCTTTATTTATCGTGATGAGGTTTATAACCCCGATTCCCCAGATAAGGGCACGGCTGAACTCATCATAGGTAAACAGCGTAATGGCCCGATTGGAACAGTGCGTGTAGCGTTCCAAGGGGCCAGCACGCGTTTCTTGAACTACGTGCAAATGTAGGGCTACATTTGAGCTTGATGGGCGCTCATGCGTAGTGCGGCGTCGAAGGCCTCACGTAACGAGCTGGCATCGGCGATACCTTTACCCGCAATATCAAAGGCTGTGCCGTGATCCACACTGGTGCGTACAAAGGGCAAGCCTACGGTGACGTTGACGCCTTGTTCTACCCCTAAGTATTTAACGGGTATAAGGCCTTGATCGTGGTATTGCGCCACCACAATGTCGTATTCGCCTTTGCGTGCCCGCATGAAGATGGTGTCACCGGGCCAAGGGCCTGATGCATTGATCCCTTCTTTCAGGGCTGCCTGTATAGCAGGCGTAATTGCTGTTTGTTCTTCAGTACCGAAACGGCCGTTTTCACCAGCGTGGGGGTTAAGGCCCGCCACAGCAATTCGAGGCTGTGTAATACCTTCTTGTACACAGGCCTTATGCGCTAGGCGGATACTGCGTAATACAGTGTGCTTATTGATGTGTTTAGGTACATCGGCAAGAGCGATGTGTATGGTGACCAGCAACACGCGCAGCTCACGATTAGCGAGCATCATCGCAAAGTCGGTTGTGCGTGTGCGCTCAGCCAGAATTTCAGTGTGGCCCGGTGCGTCGATGCCAGCAGCTTGCATGGCTTCTTTGTTTAAGGGGGCTGTAACGATAGCGCGTAGTTTGTGGGCTTGCGCGTCATCAATAGCGTGGCACAGATACTCGTAAGCGCCGCGGCCTGCCGCTGCACTAATTTGGCCATATGGCAATGCGTCCGGTAGGGGTAGGCTGCGATTACGCACCACAATGGTGCCGTGAGTGGTGCCTTCGTGGTGGGGTTCGTTGGGGGAGTCTGCTACGACCTGTAGTACGTGTTCAAGCTTACGTAGCCGAATGGCACGTTCAATCGCACCTTGATCGCCGTAGACCACAGCAGGGTGATCAAGCCCTTGGGCAAACAGCGAAACAACTAATTCCGGGCCAATGCCGGCAGCATCACCCATGGTGATACCTATAGGCAACGTAGTGCGCATGGATTTATACCTGCCAAAAGTAAATGGCGGCGCAACACCTTTACATGGGTTGCGCCGCCAGCCTAGTAAAGGATGATTTTAAAGGGCTTCGTTGGCGTAATCGGCCAAGCGAGAGCGCTCGCCTCGTTGTAGGGTAATGTGGCCGGAATGTGGCCAGCCTTTAAAGCGATCGACCACATAGGTAAGACCGGAGCTGCCTTCGGTAAGGTAGGGCGTATCGATTTGAGAAATATTACCCAAGCAAACGATTTTGGTGCCAGGGCCTGCTCGTGTGACCATGGTTTTCATTTGTTTAGGGGTGAGGTTTTGTGCTTCGTCGATAATTAAAAACTTATTCAAAAAAGTGCGACCGCGCATAAAGCTGAGCGATTTGATTTTAATTTTCGAACGAATAAGGTCCATCGTAGAGCTACGTGTCGTATCGCTACTACTTAAGGTGTTGCGGTTTGCGCTGCCCAGATGTAAGACCTCAAGGTTATCTTCCAAGGCCCCCATCCACGGTGCCATTTTTTCTTCTTCGGTACCGGGCAAGAAACCAATTTCATCACCAACGGGTACGGTAGCCCGCGTAATAATGATTTCGTTGTATAGCTTGGTCTCAAGGGTTTGGGTTAAGGCTGACGCCAAGGCCAACAGGGTTTTACCGGTACCGGCTTGCCCTAGCAACGAGACAAAATCACAATTTGGATTCATCAGCAAGTTCAGGGCAAAATTTTGTTCTCGGTTACGTGCCGTCACGCCCCATACATTGTTCTTTGCATGGCTGTAGTCACGCAGGGTGGCGAGTACAGCGGTATTGGTTGCTACTTCCTTAACTTGCGCGTAAAGCGGTGTTTCGCCTTCTGTAAACACAAATTCGTTCACATTGAATTGTGCACACATGGGGCCGTGAACACGGTAAAACGTGGTGCCGCCTTCTTGCCACGACTCCATTTGATTACCGTGCTTTGACCAAAAGTCGGCAGGTAAGGGCCGTACACCGTCATAGAGCAGATCGGAGTCATCCAACACGTGATCGTGCAAGTAGTCTTCAGCTTCAAGCCCGATTGCCTTGGCCTTTAAGCGCATATTGATGTCTTTAGACACCATGACTATTTGGCGGTCTTTGAACTCGTTTTTAAGTGCATGCACCACACTTAAAATGTTGTTATCGGCTTTGCCTAGCGGTAAATCGAGTGGCAGATCGGAAGAAATAGCTTTGGTTTGGAAAAAGACCAAACCACGGGCTTCTGTGTTGCCCAATGCATTCAGCGGCAGGCCCTTATCAAGTGCATGATCAGCCACAATACCATCTAGGTTACGGCTAACTTGACGCGCGTTACGTGCAACCTCGGACATCCCCTTTTTCTGATGATCCAGCTCTTCCAACACCATCATGGGCAGGTAAACATCATGCTCTTCAAATTTGAACAGCGAATTTGAGTCATGCAAGAGAACGTTGGTGTCTAAGACAAACAACTTAGCCACTTCAGGATGGGTGTTGGTATTACGCCTTTTGCTGCTTTTCGCCGCTGGGCGTGTTTTTTGTGTTGTGGCAGCGGCAGGCGTAGTAACCGGTGTACGGGGTTTTGTGGTTTTGCTAGCCGGTGCTGTGGTTTGCTCTACCTTAACGGGTGGTGCCACTGTGGCTGTTTTGCTGGCAGTGGCAGATGACGCTTGTTTTGTCGCTTTAGCGCGAGGTGGCGTAGCCGGTTTTGCTGCGTTAATTTCGTCAGCACTAAGAGTGGAACCAAGACGTGTAGGCAGCGATGGTAAAGGCATGTATGTAGTGCTCCTGAGTTTGGCGTAGCCTTATCTCAAATTTAATATGGCAGAAGGCCATGTATCACAGGGTTTGTGCAGCCTCTAACACCTGTTGCACATGACCGGGTACACGTAGCCCGCGCCACTCTTGCATCAAAATGCCGTCGGCGTTCACTAAAAAGGTGCTACGTTCAATACCTCGTACCTGTTTACCATACATATTCTTTAGTTTCATGACACCGAATAATTCACACAGGCTTTCTTCGGGGTCAGCAATAAGCGGAAAATTCAGTTCTTGTTTGTCGATAAAACGCTTGTGTGAAGCCATGGTGTCGCGCGACACCCCAATTACGTTGACATTGATCGCATCGAACTCAGCTTTAAGATCACGAAAGTTTTGTGCCTGTGTAGTGCAGCCGGGCGTGTTATCGCGTGGGTAAAAATACAGCACATAGGCTTGGCCTTTGAGTGCATCACTACTGATCTCGCCTTGATCGCTTTCAGCGGTAAAAGAAGGGATAGCTTGGCCTACTGTAATGTTACTCATGGGTTATCCTGATATTAAATTAGCAGGGCAGCAATGACCTTGCGCCCCTCAGACATTAAAATATTATAAGTACGTGCTGCGGCTTGGGTATCCATGACCTCAACGCCAATTCGATGGCCTAATAGCTCAGAGGTGATGTGCGGCGCGAGCAGCTTTTGGGTTTGTCCCGTACCGATTAACACAACCTCTGGGGCATTGGCTGGCAGTGTAGCGGCATTGCCGTCTAAAAAAGCCATAGGGTCTTGTTTGATTTCATCTAAACCGGTAATGCGCCGAAGTAGCGCTTGGGTGATATCATCAATGGTTTGTGCGGCGAAAGGCTCGATTGTCCCTTCAGGCCTAAAATACACGCTTGAGTGGTGTTTTTCACGATTAATTTCCACGAAATCCACGTCATAGGCGGTAATGGTGTTTAGGGCCGGATTGATTTCTTTTTGCAGTTGCACAGATTACCTCCAAAGTACTTTTATGATCATAGCGCAAAGTACGAAAACGCCAAGTTAAAACAGTGTTTTCCACTTTGCCACCGATGGATTAAACTTGTATGTTTGGGGCGATTTTTCCCTCGTCTTTTGCAAATAGGACAACCATGACCAGCTTTCCCCGTATCGAACGTTTGCCTCCGTATGTTTTTAATATTACTAGCGAATTAAAAATGGCCGCGCGCCGTCGAGGCGAAGACATTATTGATATGTCGATGGGGAACCCAGATGGTGCGACACCACAACACATTGTCGATAAATTAGTAGAAGCGGCAAGTCGTCACGATACGCATGGTTATTCGGTATCACGCGGAATTCCCCGCCTGCGTAAAGCCATCACCAATTGGTACGACCGTCGTTACGACGTAAAGTTGGACTCCGACGAAGAGGCGATTGTTACGATCGGTTCCAAAGAAGGTTTAGCACACTTAATGCTGGCCACGCTTGATCGGGGCGATACGGTTCTGGTCCCAAACCCAAGCTACCCCATTCATATTTATGGTGCGGTAATTGCGGGCGCTAACATTCGTTCGGTGCCCATGATTCCGGGTATGGATTTTTTCGAAGAAATCGAGCGTGCTGTGCGCGAATCCATTCCTAAGCCCAAAATGATGATTCTGGGTTTTCCCAGTAACCCCACCGCGCAATGTGTGGATTTATCGTTCTTCGAGCGCGTCGTTGCGCTTGCGCGTGAACACAACATTTTGGTGGTGCACGATTTAGCCTATGCCGATATCACCTTCGACGGTTATGTAGCGCCTTCCATTATGCAAGTAGAGGGGGCCCGTGATGTGGCGGTGGAGTTCTTCACCATGAGCAAAAGCTACAACATGGCTGGGTGGCGCATTGGTTTTATGGTGGGCAATAGCAAGCTAGTTAACGCTCTAGCACGTATTAAAAGCTATCACGACTACGGTACCTTTACGCCTATTCAAGTGGCTGCTATTGCGGCACTTGAAGGGCCTCAAGATGGCGTGACAGAGATTGTCAACAAATACCGAAACCGCCGAGATGTGTTAGCCAAAGGTTTGCAAGAAATTGGTTGGAATGTGGATATTCCTAAAGCCTCTATGTATATCTGGGCCAAAATCCCCGATTTCTATCTTGAGGGCGGTTCCCTAGAGTTTTCCAAGCGCTTGTTAAGCGAGGCAAAAGTAGCTGTGTCACCGGGCGTAGGTTTCGGCGAGTACGGCGATCAATATGTGCGTTTTGCACTCATCGAAAACGAGCAGCGTACCCGTCAGGCTGTACGCGGCATTAAAGAAATGTTCCGTAAGGACGGGTTGGTTAAATGAGTTCGATAAAAGTTGGTTTATTAGGTCTGGGTGTTGTTGGCGGGGGCACGTGGAAGGTGCTTAGTGAAAACGCAGACGAGATTGCTCGTCGTGCGGGTTGTCGCATCGAAGTGGTGGCCGTGGCGGCGCGCAATACTGAGCGCGCTCGTGAGCTCATCAGCGACGATGTCATGCTAACCACCGAGGCCATGGATGTAGTGAATCATCCTGATATCGACATTATTGTCGAGTTAGTGGGTGGTGAAACGGTAGCTAAAGAATGGATCATGCAAGCTATCGAACAGGGCAAGCACGTGGTAACGGCGAATAAGGCGTTACTGGCTCTGCATGGTAACGAGATTTTTGCGGCAGCACATCGTAAAGGTGTGATGGTTGCTTATGAAGCTGCCGTAGCCGGTGGCATTCCCATTGTGAAAGCGATTCGCGAAGGCTTAACCGCGAACCGTATTCAGTGGTTGGCGGGCATTATTAACGGTACCACCAACTTCATTCTGTCGGAAATGCGTTCGCAAGGCTTGTCCTTTGCCGATGCCTTGGCCGATGCGCAGCGTTTAGGGTATGCCGAAGCCGATCCAACTTTCGATATCGAAGGGGTGGATGCTGCGCATAAGCTTTCCTTGTTGTCTTCGTTGGCCTTTGGTGTACCAGTGCAGTTTGATGCGGCGCATATTGAAGGAATTACCACGCTTGCTGCTGAAGACATCAGCCATGCCGAGCGTTTGGGCTATACCGTAAAACTGTTGGGTATTACCCGCAACCGTCCCGGCGAAGGGATCGAGCTGCGTGTGCATCCTACCTTGGTACCTGCTGATTCCTTATTAGCCAATGTGCAAGGTGCAATGAATGCGGTAATGGTGCACGGTGATGCGGTGGGCTCCACCGTTTATTACGGTGCGGGTGCGGGTGAATTACCGACTGCCTCTGCGGTGGTTGCCGACTTGGTAGATGTGGCGCGTTTACTAACAGCCGATCCACAGCACCGTGTACCGTATTTGGCGTTCCAGCACGATGCAATGGCGGATACTCCTGTGCTGCCAATGTCTGAGGTGCTGTCTTCTTACTACTTGCGGTTGCGTGTAGAAGACCGCCCAGGCGTGTTGGCCGACGTATCCCGTATTTTGGCGAACGCTCATATTTCCATCGGTTCAATGTTCCAAGAGCCTGCTACGGAAGAGGGCGGTGCCGATATTATCTTCTTAACGCATGAAGCCCGCGAGGGTTCTATCGATATGGCGATCGAGCAAATCCAACGCCTTGAGTTTGTGCATTCCAAAGTCATTCGTCTGCGCGTGGAGAACCTGTAATGAACTACGTATCAACCCGCGGTGGGATGGATCCCCAAGCTTTTTCCGATATTTTATTGGAAGGTTTAGCGCCTGATGGCGGCTTAGCAGTGCCTCAAGCTTACCCCTCGGTATCAGCGGATACCTTAGAGCAATGGCGTGGTTTGTCATACGACCAATTGGCTTTAGAGATTCTATCTCTGTTTGTCAGCGATATTGCGCGTGACGATTTAGCGCGCTTAACCAAAGCAGCCTACGACCCTAGCTTGTACGTAGGCGAGCAAATGGTGCCGCTGAAGCCGCTTAATGAACAGTTAAGTTTGGTGGGTTTGTCGCAAGGTCCTACCTTGGCTTTTAAAGACATGGCCATGCAGTTTTTGGGGCAGGTATTTGAGTTTGTGCTGCAGCAGCGCAATGCCACCATTAACATTCTGGGTGCCACATCGGGTGACACGGGCTCAGCTGCAGAGTACGCGCTAAAAGGAAAGAAAGGCGTTAATGTCTTTATGCTATCGCCTCAAGGGCGCATGAGTGCTTTCCAGCGCGCGCAAATGTATTCCTTGCAAGATGCGAACATCCACAATTTGGCTATTAAAGGGGTGTTTGACGACTGCCAAGACATCGTCAAGGGTGTGGCAGGCGATTTGGCCTTTAAGTCCGAATGGAAGCTGGGTGCGGTGAACTCCATCAACTGGGCGCGTATTGCTGCGCAAGTGGTGTATTACTTCTGGGCGTGGTGCCGAGCAACCACTCAGGCATCACAGCAGGTTTCTTTTGCCGTGCCATCGGGTAACTTCGGTAATATTCTGGCTGGGCATATTGCGCGCCAGATGGGTCTGCCTATTCGTAAACTGGTATTGGCCACGAACGAAAACAACGTACTGGAAGAGTTTTTCCGTACGGGTATTTATCGTCCACGTGGTTCCGAACAAACCTACGCAACCTCCAGCCCGTCAATGGATATTTCTAAAGCCTCTAACTTCGAGCGCTTTATTTATGATGTGGTTGGGCGTGATCCCGAGGCGTTAAAAGCTGTTTGGAACGAGCTAGAGCAAACAGGTCAGTTTGATTTCAGCGATCGTATTAAGCAAATACGTGAAACCTACGGCTTTGAAGCGGGTGTTAGCACCCATGCCGATCGCTTACAAACCATTCGTCAGGTTTTAGATGACAGTGGCGTGTTAATTGATCCGCATACAGCCGATGGTGTGGCAGTAGCTAAGCCCTTTATTGAAGAGGGTATCCCGATGTTGGTGCTAGAAACAGCCTTACCGGCTAAGTTTTCTGAAACCATTGAAGAAGCCACGGGTAAATCGGCGCCGGTGCCCGAGCATCTATCGCAGTTGGCCGATTTACCTCAACGGGTTGTCGAGATGGATGCTGATGTAGAGCTCGTTAAGGGCTATATCAAGGATCACGCAGCAGTCTAGTCATTTAGATAGCATAACAGCGCTTACGGGGCCTTTAATGGTTGCCGAAAGCGCTGATGCAGTGGGATCAAGTAGGGATTTCATGAATGCTTATCGTGCGTGTTGCGATAAGCATTTTTTGTGTACTAGGGCAGCGCTTGTTAAGCCACTACGTACCGCACCTTCTAATACGCCAGGATAGTCATTTTTTAACCAGTCGCCAGCTAAATAAATATTTGGCCAAGGCGTTTGCTCTGTCGCCCTAAAACTAAAAGGGCTGGCTTCGAAGGTGGCCCGCTTTTCAATAATAAGTTCGCTACGAACAATAGTGGGAAGGGGGGCTCGGCTGGTGGTCTGACGGCGAATCTGTGCCTCAACAGCTGCAATAACTTCTGTGCGCGATAAATCATTTAGCGCTACGGCATCGCTAATCACAACAGCGATCAATGAACGGGCAAAGCTATCGGGCATAGCGTGATGATTAAACAACCATTGTCCAAACTCGTGTTGTTCCCGATTCTCATGTAGCATCAGCAGGGGCTGCATTTCAGCCCATGGGTTTTCAGGCTCTAGATACACTGTTGCAATAGGGCGGTACTGCACTGCTTCCATCCCCGCAATCCATGTTTCTGCTAGTGGTTCAGGTGTTATCAGGGTACGCAAGAGTTTAGCGCTGGCATAAGGCGGTGTAGCAATAATGCAGGCATCAAAGATTTGATCATTAACGATTACACGCTCGTCATCTAAGCGTAGCGTGTGTACCCGTTGCCCCAAACGCAGGTCAACGTGTTTTAGCGCAGGCTCTAACCAAAGGGAGCTCATATCCCGTTTGGGTATCAGCATTTGGCTAGACTGCCGACCTGCTCCCAAGCTATCACGTAGTACGTTCGCAAAGAGTTGGGCACATGCTAGATCCAAGGGTGTATTCAGGGCGGCTAAGCACAAGGGCTGCCACAGGTGCTCAATTAAGGTTTCACTTTGATGATATTGTTTCAGTAGGCCTAGAACCGTTTGTTGAGGTTCTACCTGCCATCGACGACGTTGCAGTTGCAGATTAAAACGGATTAGCAGATAGCGATCACCTAAGGAAAAGCCGCGGCTACTTAGGATGGCCCCCAGTAAATGCAACGGGGCGGGTAAGGGCCACGCTTTTAATTGGTAGGTGCGTTCCGCGCTAAGAATGCTGAGTTCAAGGTGATGAAAGGCTTCGTGTAGATCTAAGCCCAATTCGCCCATCAGCTTTAGGGTGTGATCATATGCGCCCAGCAATATATGCTGGCCGTTATCAGTAGGGTAGCCAAAGGGGGTGTTGCGAACCCGACGGGCTCGGCCACCTACCTGACGGGACGCTTCAAATAAGGTGACCTGATGATCTTTGCTTAGCTGGTAGGCGGCAGCAACACCTGCCCACCCTGCACCGACGACAGCGATGTTCATTGACTTAGGCGTTTGATTAAGCCGCGTCCACCGCTAACCCATGTTTTCCATGCCAGCCATAGTTTGCGGATGGGGGTTAAGGAAATACGTTGATTCATAACATCCCATTTATCACGTTCGATCTCTTTAAGTAGAGCGTGATAAATAGCGGCCATCAGTAGGCCCGGGCGTTGGGCACGTCGGTCGACCTCTGGCAAGGCCAGCATGGCATCTTTGTATAAACCATATGCGCGTTGCGTTTGAAAAGCCATTAGCGCTTCAAACTCAGGGCTGTGTTTTAAGTCGAAAATATCTTCCGGTGCTACCTTATACGTTTCCAGCTCACGAACCGGTAAATAAACGCGGCCGCGACGGGCATCATCGCCTATATCGCGAATAATATTGGTGAGCTGAAATGCGAGGCCCAACTTTTGCGCGTAATCGGTTGTGGCCGGATCGGTTTGACCAAAAATTTTCGCCGATAAAATACCCACCACACTGGCAACGTGCCAACAGTACTTTTGTAGGTCTTCCCACGTCTCGTAACGAACGTCGTTTAAGTCCATCTCCATACCGTCGATAACGGCGAGCAATTCGTCGGCTTTCAGATCGTAGTTGGCAATATGCGGAGCAAGGGCTTTCATCACTGGATGTTGGGCCTCGCCTTCGTAAAGTGACACGACCTGATCGCGCCACCAAACTAATTTCATACGGGCAACCGAAGCTTCAGAGGTTTCGTCCACCACATCATCGACCTCGCGACAAAACGCGTATAGGGCAGTAATGGCTTTGCGGCGCTCGGGCGGCAAAAACAAAAAGGCGTAATAGAAGCTAGAGCCGCTTTGGGCTGCTTTATTCTGGCAATATTCGTCAGGGCTCATGTAATCAGCTACGAGAGTCAGAGAGAGTGAGGTTGGGGCAATGGGCGAAGGCCACGCAGGCATAATACCGCCCAGTCGCTTTTCCCTAGGGTGGGGCGCTGCTGGAATACGTCAAAGTTAACGGCTTGCAACCGTTCAAGTATACGTAATCCTCCCAGAATGATGAATTTTAGCTCCATAGCGAAACGGAATGGGAGCCGTGACACCAGCGGAGCACCCGATAGCAATAGTTGGCGGGTGTCGTCGTGCAAGTGGGTCATCAGTTGTTGCCAGCCAGCGTGCGTAGCGGCTTGTTGTTGTCCGTTGCATAGTTCGCCGATGGTGGAGTCGCTTAGCCCGTAATGGGCAAGTAAATCTTGAGGGATGTAGACTCGGTCTTTATCCCAGTCGATGGCGACATCTTGCCAGAAGTTAATTAGTTGCAAGGCACTGCAGATGGCGTCACCCCATGCGATATGCTGTGGCGTGTCAGCTTTAAAAAGCGCTAGCATGAGTCGACCAACAGGGTCTGCCGAGCGGCGACAATAATCGCGAAGCTGCGCATAGTCGCTATAGCGTTTTTGCCCCACGTCTTGTTCGAAGGCGCTAAGCAGATCATAAAAAGGCTGATAGCTAAGTTGGTGCTGAGCAATGGTCGCTTGTAGCGGTGTGAACACCGAGCTAAGCGCAGTTAAAGAGGGTGGCAGTTGTGCAGAGCTGGCTAAACTATCTAAGGCCTTGCGAAAGTTGTCTAGGCTTTCAAGTCGATGGGCATCGCTGTAATCACCTTCGTCGGCAATATCATCGGCGCTACGCGCGAAGCGATAGATATCGCGCACGGCCGGACGCAGCGCTTTAGGAAGTAAAACAGAAGCAACAGGAAAATTTTCGTAATGGTCTACAGACATAGCCCGCAAGTATAAAGCACCCAGCGACTCTGGGCAGTATAGTTGTTGCTTAGCGTATTCATGCGTTCTGGTTTAGACTTTCATATTCGTTGGAGAGAGTCATGCCGCGACCGATATCGGCCATTATTTCTGTACCGGCTTTACGCCATAATTTGGCAGTCGTTACTTGTAAGCTAAATGAGAATTATGCGTCAGTAGGGCGCGCCCGTCCTAATGTATGGGCGGTTATTAAGGCCAATGCCTATGGGCATGGCATTGACCCCGCTGTGTCTGCGTTTGCTGAAGCGGATGGCTTGGCGATGCTGGATCTTACAGAGGCCCTACGGTGTCGCGAACTCGGCTGGACCAAGCCTATTATGCTGCTTGAGGGAATTTTCGGGCCTGAGGACATCGAGTTAGCATGCCAATACGACTTGACCATTGTGTTGCATAGTTTCTACCAAATAGAGCACTTAAAGGCAGCGCCGCTTAGTCGACCCTTGCACGTCATGGTTAAACTGAATACAGGAATGAATCGTTTGGGTTTTAACGCAGATGACTTTCCTGTTGCCTACCAACAGGTATGCGCCATGGTAGCTAACGAAGAGCTTGCCAGTGTGGGGGCGATGACGCATTTCGCTAGAGCTGATGACGATATGCACGTTACTGAAGATCAGTTACGGGATTTCATTAAGCTGGTGCCACCCGATACGCAGCAAATCAGCGTGTGTAATTCGGCCGGTAGCCTAAGTGACGACATTCTGCCATTTTTACCCCCAGCACCTGAACACTGGGTGCGTCCCGGTATCTGCTTGTATGGTTCGTCGCCTTTTACGTCGCGTTCGGCCGACTCCATTGGTTTACGCCCAGCGCAAACCCTACAAGCTGAAATTATTGCTGTGCAAGAAGTAGCTGTCGGTAAGGGTATAGGTTACGGTCATACGTATACAGCCTCAAGCCCATTGCGTGTCGGTGTGGTGGCGTGTGGCTACGCCGACGGTTATCCACGTCACGCGCCGAATGGCACACCTATTTATGTTGATGGCGTAGCCTCCAGTTTGGTGGGGCGGGTATCCATGGACATGTTGATGGTTGATCTCACCCACATTCCGCAGGCCGCAGTTGGTTCTACGGCTGTGTTGTGGGGACAAAACGGCCCAAGCGTAGATAGCGTAGCGCAAGCTGCTGGTACGCTGGGTTATGAATTACTATGCGCAGTGGCACAACGGGTGCCGCGAACAATCCTAACGACTGATTAGAGTGGGGCGAAGCATGAAAGATAAATGTGTCTTGGTAACCGGGGCGACCAAAGGAATAGGCTGGGCGATTAGTCAGCGTTTGGCTGATTTGGGAGCACATGTGGTGGGCTTGGCAAGAAATACCCAAGATATCGACTTCCCCGGTTATTTATATTCATGTGACCTCAGTAATGCCGGTGACACCGAAGAAATGCTGCGAATCATTCGTGAGAAATACCCCGTGGATGCCATTGTTAATAATGTTGGTGCGGTACGCCCAGAGCCTTTAGGCGAAATCGATCTGGCTTCGCTTTACGAAGTGATGGATTTGAACGTTCGGGTTGCGGTACAGGTGGTGCAGGCCTTTGTGCCGTCGATGAAAGCTCGTAAGGAAGGGCGAATTGTGAATATTTGCAGCCGAGTTACGCATGGCGCCTTTGGGCGCACCAGCTATTCCGCAGCCAAAAGTGCGTTGTTGGGGTGCACACGCACGTGGGCACTTGAATTGGCCCCTTATGGCATCACTGTCAATGCAGTATCGCCTGGACCGATTGATACTGAGTTGTTTCGTGTCGATAACCCCGTAGGCAGCGAAGCCGAAAAGCGTGCTTTGGCCTCTATTCCCATGGGGCGTTTTGGCCAAGCCGACGAGGTCGCCAGCGCTGTAACCTTTTTGCTTAGCGACGGGGCGGGTTTTATCACCGGACAAGAACTGGGCATTGATGGCGGTGGCAGCCTAGCAGGGCGTTAATTCAATTATGGTCACCCAACGTAAGTCTACGAAAAAAGCGAAAACCACTTTTATCTGCACCGAGTGTGGCGGGGAGTCGCCTCGCTGGGAGGGTAAGTGCCCTCATTGCGGGGAATGGAATACCTTGCAAGAGTTTCGCGAGGCAGCAGCGAGTAAAGCTACGCCACATCGTTTTGCCTCCTTAGCTGGGGCCAGTCCTGTTCAAGACTTATCAGAAGTGCAAGCGCGAGAGCTACAGCGTCAGCCCACAGGCATTTCCGAGTTCGATCGTGCTCTTGGGGGCGGTTTGGTGCCAGGAGGAGTCATTCTTATTGGCGGGGACCCAGGTGTAGGTAAATCGACCTTGCTATTGCAAGCCATGTCGTCGTTAGCCGCTGTAACGCCGGTGCTGTATATCACGGGCGAGGAGTCAGCAGAACAAGTGGCATTGCGTGCTAAGCGGCTTGATTTGCCAACCAAAGGCGTGCAATTACTGGCCGAAATTCAGCTGGAATCCATTGCCGACGCCTTAATGGAGCACAAACCCAAAGTGGCGGTTATTGACTCCATTCAAACCTTGTATTCGGGCGAGTTAAGCGCTGCACCGGGGTCGGTCTCGCAGGTGCGCGAATGCGCCTCACAGTTAACCCGCTTGGCGAAGCAACACGGCATTTCCATGGTATTTATTGGGCATGTCACTAAAGATGGTTCCTTAGCCGGGCCGCGTATCTTAGAGCACATCGTCGATACGGTGTTGTATTTTGAAGGCGATAACCACTCTTCTTTCCGCTTGGTGCGTGCATTTAAAAACCGTTTTGGTGCGGTGAACGAGTTGGGTGTCTTTGCCATGACGGATCGTGGTCTGCGTGGTGTTACGAACCCATCTGCTTTGTTCTTATCACAGCATCAGCAAAAGGTGCCGGGCTCATGTGTGATGGCTACTCAAGAAGGCACCCGTCCGTTATTAGTCGAGATACAAGCCTTGGTGGATACGGCACATGTACCGAACCCACGGCGCTTATCGGTGGGCTTAGAAGGTAACCGTTTGGCGATGTTGTTGGCGGTTATGAATCGTCATGCAGGTATTGTCACTTACGATCAAGATGTATTTGTGAATGCAGTGGGTGGTGTGCGTATTGCCGAGCCTGCTGCCGACTTGGCCGTGTTATTAGCCATTATGTCGTCGTTGAATAATCGTTCTTTACCCGAAGGCATGGTGGTGTTTGGTGAAGTGGGGCTAGCGGGTGAAATTCGCCCTGCACCGCGTGGTCAAGAGCGATTAAAAGAAGCCGCTAAATTGGGTTTTAGCACAGCATTAATTCCTAAAGCGAACGCCCCGAAACAAGCGATTGAAGGCATGGATGTCTGGGCTGTCGATCGTATTGAAGACGCGGTGGCCCGCTTGCAAGGATAGGGTCATGACAGCCTTAAACCTTTGGTGGTATGTACCCGTTTTTTTGCTGGTGGGTGCCAGCATTGGTTTTGCAGGTGGTGTACTGGGGATCGGTGGCGGTTTGTTGGCGATTCCCTTGCTGGTGCTACTGCTACAAATGGATCAGCAAATGGCTCAAGGCACTGCATTAATTATGGTCTTGCCAGCTATCTTGTTAACCATTCGTAAATACAACCAATATGCACGCATTGATCGCCGTGCGGCCATCATGGGGGCCTTGAGTGCATCCGTGTGTACATGGATTGGCGCTCAATTTGCGTTAAATGTATCGTCATCCACATTGCGCTTCATCTTTGCGCTGTTTGTGATGATCGTGGCGGTGTATTACCTGTATCAGAGCATGCGCTTGCGTACGCGAGCGGCCACGCCACGTAAAACGGCTGCCGATTATCCGCCGGTGTATTTTGCAGTAGTAGGTGTTATTGCAGGTATTGCAGGCGGTGTGTTCGGTGTGGGTGGATCCATCGTGGCCGTACCATTTTTAACCAGTTTCTTATTGCTATCACAAGTCGGTGCTCAGGCCATTTCGCTTACCATGATTACTCCCGGCGTAGTGGTGGCGCTGCTTACGTATGCCTCGCATGGCCAAGTTAACTGGCTGGTGGGCTTGCCGATGGCGTTGGGTAGTATTTTGCTGGTGCCAGTAGGGGTGCGTTTGGCTCATGGTATGCCGGAGCCTAAGCTAAAATTAATTTTTGCTTGTATGCTCCTTCTGATTATGGTGCTTCTTCTGGTGAAGAACTAATATGTCGCAACCTCCCACGAATTCAAGTCCGTCGACCATGCAGCAGGGTAATGCCTTAGTGAATACGCACAAAGTACCCAGTTTTCAGCCTGCTTTTTTTGATCCGTCCACCTCATCATTGCAGGCGCAACCGGTGTCCAGTGGCGGGCGTCAGGCCGCGTGGTTTGTGCAATTACCGAATGCGGT
Organism: Paenalcaligenes sp.; assembly: GCA_035303295.1. Taxonomy (GTDB): domain Bacteria; phylum Pseudomonadota; class Gammaproteobacteria; order Burkholderiales; family Burkholderiaceae_B; genus Paenalcaligenes. Next base: position 5,591 of record DATGRU010000031.1, on the reverse strand, counting down.
GCAGGGCGTATTACGACACTATCGTCGCGGTGGGCTCATTGCCAAGCTGATACGTGATCAGTATTTATGGACGGGGGCGCAACGTACTCGGTCATGGGCTGAGTATCAGGTTATGCAGTATCTTTGCCAGCAACTGGACTGTGTACCGGCACCGCTTGCTGCCACTTATCAGCGTCAGGGCCTATGGTATAGGGCGGCCATTATTGTCGAGCGTATACCTGCTAGTCAGCCATTAGCGGATTGTTTGAGTGATGCTGACCCTGTAGCGGTAGCCAAAGCTGTGTTGGCCATGCATAACGCAGGGGTTTGGCATGCCGACTTGAATGCTTACAATGTGCTGTTGGATCAGCGTAAGCGGGTATGGCTTATTGATTTCGACCGTAGCCGCATTCTCACAATGTCTGAAAAGCAACGTCAAAACAACCTTTTACGCTTACGTCGTTCGCTCGTGAAAGTGCATGGTGATAAGGGTTTGGCGTGGTGGTCCGACTTTAATCGGGCTTATCTACAACACCATAAGCCAATGAAGCCCAATTGCGACTAAAAAAGCGATATCATCACGCCTTTTGGTTACTAAGTATTTGAATTTAATGGGGGCCGCGATGAACTTCGCTTTTGCCAAGCAGGTCATGCTAGGGGCTGCTTTAGTGGTGTCTTCTACCGCTGTTTTAGCTCAAGAAAAAGTCGTTAACGTCTATAACTGGGCTGAATATACAGCGCCCGATACCATTTCTGGTTTTGAGGAAAACACCGGAATTAAGGTTCGTTACGACGTATACGATAGCAACGATACGCTGCAGGCTAAATTGCTAACAGGTCAATCGGGCTACGACGTAGTTGTGCCGTCCACCCATTATGCTGCGCGTCAGATTGAAGGCGGCTTGTTTCAAAAACTAGATAAAAGCTTGATTCCTAATTGGGAACACCTCGACCCCGATCTCATGTCTGTTTTAGCCGATGTGGACCCCGATAATGAATACCTTATACCTTGGGGCTACGGAACTAACGGTTTAGGCTACAACGTAACGCGCGTTAAAGAAGTGATGGGCGACGATGTAGAGCTGGGTAACTGGGATATGCTGTTCAAGCCAGAAAATGCCGAGAAACTGCGTTCGTGTGGAATTTCGGTGTTAGATGAAGCAGCCCAAGTATTTCCTGCTGTGCTGCACTATATGGGTAAAGATCCAAACAGCAGCGAGCCAGCCGATTATCGTGAAGCGCTCGATTTACTCAAGCAAATTCGTCCTTATATTCGTCAGTTTAGCTCCTCGGGTTACATTGATGAGCTTGCTGCGGGCGACTTGTGCATGGTGTATGGCTTTTCAGGCGATGTCATGATCGCTGCGCACCGTGCTAACGAAGCCGGTAAAAGTTATGCCATCGACTACTACATTCCCGAAGGCGGGGCGCCGGTTTGGTTCGATACCATGGCGATTCCTAAGGGGGCGGCAAACGTAGATGAAGCCCACGCTTTTATTAATTACATCGAAACGCCCGAAGTGCACGCCGCCATTACAAACACCATGTTTTATCCGAATGCCAATAAATCGGCGCGCGAATTCGTGGTGAAAGAAGTGGCCGACAACCCCATGATTTACCCACCTGCTGATGTGGCAAAAACCTTATTCATTATTAAACCCCAGCCTCTAGCCGTGCAGCGTTTGCAAACACGTTTATGGGCCGAGCTTAAGTCAGGGCGCTAATTACTATGCAGGAGAATCGTTCCGCCTCATCATGGTCTGGTGTGGAAGATGAGTTCGTACGTGTAGATAATCTGGTTAAGATCTTTGATGACACCGTGGCCGTTAAGTCGGTTAGTTTGTCGGTGCGACGTCATGAGATCTTCGCGTTATTGGGTAGTTCCGGCTCGGGTAAATCGACTTTGCTGCGCATGTTGGCAGGTTTTGAGGAAGCTACTTCCGGCCGTATTTATCTTGATAACGAAGACATCACCGATTTGCCGCCTTACCGGCGTCCGATCAATATGATGTTCCAGTCGTATGCACTGTTTCCGCACATGACCGTCGAGGCGAACGTGGCCTATGGCCTAAAACAAGAAGGCGTGGCACGTAATGAAATTCATGAGCGTGTGTTTGAAGCCCTTGATTTAGTGCAAATGGCGGGGTATTCCCGCCGTAAGCCGAACCAGTTATCGGGTGGGCAACAGCAGCGTGTCGCTTTGGCGCGCAGTTTGGTTAAACGACCAAAGCTGTTGTTGCTTGACGAGCCTATGTCTGCGTTGGATAAACAAATCCGTACTAAAACCCAGCTTGAGTTGATTAAAATTTTGGATCAGGTGGGGGTTACGTGCATCATGGTGACGCACGATCAAGAAGAAGCCATGACCATGGCACACCGTATTGCAGTCATGACAGAAGGGCGGATCATTCAGTGTGGTACTCCCTACGACGTCTATGCTTTCCCTGCAACGCGCTTTGTGGCGGGTTTTATCGGTTCTACTAACCTGTTTACCGGCACCATTACGGTTGATGAGTCCGACCATGTAGAGATCGAAACCGAAGACCTATCGCGTCCCTTGTTTGTTAATCATGGTGTTAGCGAACCGCTGGGGATGGAAGTGCATGTGTCCATTCGCCCCGAATTAATTTCGGTCAGTCATGTCCAGCCAGCATACGAACGAAACTGGGGCCACGGGCTTGTAAGCCACGTAGCCTGGATGGGTAGTTATGTGCGTTATCAGGTTCGCTTAGACTCGGGCAAGGTCATCGAGTGTCATATGCCTAGCCAAACACTGGCACAGGCTGATGCGCCAGAAATCGATGACGAAGTGTATGTCAGCTGGTCTGACGACAGCGCAACGGTGTTGCCGTCATGATGAAGGTGTTGGACTGGCGACGTTTTATTCCGTCGGGGCGCACATGGGTTATTGCCTTACCCTTTGCATGGCTGTGCCTCTTTTTGTTCGTGCCGTTTTTACTGGTTTTCAAGATTAGTTTTGCGGACTTACAGTTTGGCATTCCGCCGTATACGCCTTTGGCCGAAATTAAAGACGAGAGCTTATCGTTAACGCTGCATTTGCGTGGCTATGCTTTGTTATTTAGCGATAACTTATATTTAGCAACGTATTTAAGCTCGGTAAAAATGGCGGCGATTACGACGCTGTTTTGCATACTGATCGGCTACCCCATGGGGTATTACATCGCCCGCTCCGATCCGGCGATTCGCAATTACATGCTGTTGGCGGTGATTTTACCCTTCTGGACCTCCCTGCTGTTACGCGTGTATGCGTGGGTAGGGCTGTTGCGCAACGACGGCATTATTAATAGTTTTTTGCTGTGGCTAGGCGTTATCGATGCGCCATTGGAAATTTACCGTACCGATTTAGCGGTGTATATCGGTTTGGTTTATGCGTACTTGCCGTTCTTTATCTTGCCGCTTTACGCTAATTTAGTGAAGCTGGATACACGTTTGCTTGAGGCTGCGTCCGACTTAGGGGCGCGTCCCATCTCCGCATTTTTCAGCGTTACATTGCCTTTATCTTTACCAGGGGTGATGGCCGGATCTATGTTGGTGTTTATTCCCACCGTGGGTGAATACGTTATTCCAGAAATGCTAGGCGGAGCCAACACCCTAATGATGGGTCGCATCATGTGGACCGAGTTCTTCAATAACTCCGACTGGCCAATGGCAGCGGCTGTAACGTGTGTCATGGTGCTGTTGTTGATCGTGCCCTTAGTGTTGTTCCAGTACAGTCAGGTACGGCACTTACAAAGTCAGAAGGAGGTCTAATGGTTACGCCCAATCGCTGGTTAAAAGCCATTAGCTTGTTTATAGGCTTTGGCTTTCTGTACCTTCCTATTTTATTTTTGATGGTGTTTTCATTTAATGATTCGGCCATCATGACGTCGTGGTCAGGCTTTTCATTCCGTTGGTATAAAGCCTTAATGGCCGATCACGTATTGCTTACAGCTGCGAAGTTGTCTTTCTTCATTGCTGCACTGACCGCAACCGCCGCGGTTATTCTTGGTACGTGGGCAGGCTATGTGTTGGCGCGCATGGGTAAATTCAAAGGCTTTCCCTTGTATGTGGGGTTATTAAGTGCACCATTAGTGATTCCTGAGGTGGTCTTAGGTATTTCTCTACTACTGATGTTCGTCGAGTTTTCCAAGGTTTTTGGTTGGCCCGATGGAAACGGTATTTTCACTATTTGGGTTGGTCATGTTCTACTGTGTATGGCGTATGTGGCCGTGGTCATCCAGTCGCGCTTACGTGACTTCGACCGCTCATTAGAAGAGGCCGCCTTAGATTTGGGGGCGACGCCGCTAAAGGTGTTTTTTACCATCACCTTACCTTTAATCGCGCCAGCGTTAATGGCAGCTTGGCTACTTGCTTTTACCTTGTCGCTTGACGATGTGGTGATTGCTTCGTTCTTGTCTGCACCGGGTTACACAACCTTGCCGGTAGAGGTGTTTTCTCGCGTTCGTTTGGGGTTGAAGCCTGAAATTAACGCCTTAGCGACCTTATTTATTTTGGTTGTAGGCTTGTTCGTTATTGTGGCGAACCGTATGCAGCAGCGCGTCTCCCGACAATAAATTTTTAAGTTGGATGTGAAAATGATTCGCTTGTATGGAATTAAAAATTGCAGCACATGTGTGAAGGCTATTAAATGGGCTGAAGCACAGGGGCTGAACGCCGAGTTCGTGGATTACCGTGCTAATCCGATTGAACCTGATTTACTTAGCAACTGGGCGCAGCAATTGGGTGGTTGGCCCAAACTGGTTAATCGTGCATCCATGACATGGCGCAAATTAGATGAAGCCGATAAGAATCCGGAAACCGATGAGCAGTGGCTCGCCTTAATTGCGGCGAATCCTACGTTAGTACGCCGGCCAGTTACCGAAAAAGCCGACGGTACGGTAATGGTTGGTTTTAATGAAGCAAAAGTCAGTAGCTTTTTAGGTTTATCCGCCCAGTCGTAATGGTGTCAGGGCCAAACCTAAACAAGGGTTGGCCCGTTTTTTATTATTTATTCTTTGCAGTGGTGCTATGTTTAGCCAATCCGAGTTAAAAGCGCAGGTAGCGCAGGCAGCCGTCGAGTTTGTATTAGAGCGTCTTCACGATACCGATATATTAGGGGTTGGCACGGGCTCAACCGTCGATCTATTTATTGATGCGTTGGCACCGCACCGGCATCGTTTTAAAGGGGCGGCCTCCAGTTCTGAACGATCTACAGCACGGATGCAGCAGTTAGGTATTCCTGTTTACGACCTGAATGATGTTGAAGCGATGGCGTGGTATGTTGATGGCGCCGATGAAATCAATGCTAAGCTAGAGATGATCAAAGGTGGGGGCGGTGCACTTACACGTGAAAAAATCGTCGCATCGGTGGCAGCGCATTTTTTATGCATCGCAGACGACAGCAAGCAAGTCGATGTACTGGGTAACTTTGCCTTGCCAGTGGAAGTGATTCCCATGGCGCGTGAAGCAGTGGCACGTCAGCTACAAGCACTGGGCGGTACGCCCACTTTGCGTGCGAATTTTATTACTGATAACGGTTGTGAAATTCTAGATGTGGCAGGCTTGCATATCACCGAGCCTAAAGTACTTGAAGCGGAAATTAATAACATTCC
>DATGRU010000030.1:0-15432 GCA_035303295.1 Paenalcaligenes sp. | reverse complement strand
ACTACCATAATCACCCGCTGGTGCCGTGGTTAGGGCCGCGTTTTTTAAGTGCGATGGTGTTTCCAGACGAATTGGTGGCAACCGCCACGGTGGACAGACAAATTACCGGTTTAGTGCGCCCATGAGACGCAACGACCTACACCCCTTCTTACACTCAGCAGCGTGCCAGCGTCAGCGAGGCAACGCTGCCATTGAGTTTGTGCTGATTCTGTTGCCGTTGTTGCTGTTGCTTTTCGCCATTGTGTCGTACGCCAGCTACTTCCTGCTTCAGCAGCGCGTGAACCATACCGTTGGTGACGTGGCACGCATTGTCAGTTTGCAGCGTTTTACGACGGTGGATCATAGCGACCCCGATCAGCCTACGCGTTTGCTTAATACCGATTCCTATCAAGATTTAATTGCCGACCGTTTGGCTGAGGACGGTTGGCTTAGCCGTTTTAGTCAAGCCTGTGAAAGTGAAACAGGCGGTTTGTGTCACACGGTGACGGTAGCCAGTCTTAGCGAAGGATGCGAGTGGTTAGCGGGGGTAAGTGCTCACCACCAATGTGTAGAAGTTAATTTGGACGTGGATGTTGAGGGGTGGATATTAACGGACCTGCTGCGACATGTGGGCAGGGCCTTTTCCGACACGGCGAACTGGGTACCTAAATACGCCAGCGCTTCAGCAGTAGTACGACTACAAAATAATAGGTAGACAAGCAGCTATGACGCGTTTTATGAAAGTGGCAGCCATTGTTTTAAGTGTGTTGGCGCTGATTTTGATTTTCTTGGCGATGAAGCTGATTTTTGCGCCCGCGCCGCAACCCGAGCGTATTGTGGTGCGGGAAGTGAACACCGAAGAGCCAACCGAAGCCGTGGTGGTGGAAACCTATCCGGTGGTGGTGGCCTTACGCGATTTAGCGGCTGGCGAGCAACTGAGCACCACCGATTTGGAGGTGGTGCACTGGCCGGTACAACCTCAGCACAGTGTGGAAGAGGCGGCTGAGATTGTTGGCCAATTTTTACGTTTTGGCGTGGCAGCGGGTGAGCCTTTATTAACGCCGAACTTTAAGCGAGGTTTGGCTGAGCACTTAGCCGAGTCCGAGCGGGCGGTGACCATCGCCGTGGATGAGCAAATTGGTGCTGCGCACCGGATTCAAGCGGGCGACCATGTGGATGTGTTCTTCACGCTAACAAAAGCCGGTGAGGTGGAACACACCCAGTCGCGTTTGTTGTTGGCAGCGGCGCGTGTACTGGCCTACGGTAACGACACGGTAGATGGCCCCGATAAAGTCGAAGCAACAGGTCGTGCTCAATCGGACAGCAATGCGCGGCACGCCATGTTAGCCGTCCCTTTAGAGCGTGTGAATGAATTGCTAATGGCCAGCCGCAGTGGGCGCTTGCAACTGGTGTTGCGTTCGGCAGCTGATGTGGCCATGCCTGAACCTGAGCTCTTTGATGCCTATACCCCCTTACGTGGTGGGCGTGCTGGCTTGAACGCGATCGAGCGCGCGCAATTACAAAGTCCAGAAAATCAGGCGTACGCCGGTTTAAGTCTTGAAGCGGTAGCCATCACCGACAGTGAAGCGAACACGCCTAGCGTGGTTGCCCAGCCCAGTTCAACCCCTACTCGTAGCAATTCTGCTAACCGTGTTCAGGTTATTCGTTCAGGAAAAGTGTCCGATGAAGCTTATTAATGCAGTAGCGCCGCAGGCTATTCTTCGATTCATGCTAGGGCAGCGTCAGTACCGGCACATGGGTATGGCGATCGTAATGCTGTGGTTGGGGCTGTTTTATTCGTTAAGCAGTCAGGCCAATACGCTTGAGCTGGTGGTGCACGATCAAGAGCTACTACGCTTTACTCAGCCTTTGGTCAGGGTGGCCGTAGGTGATGAAAACGTGGCCGATGTCCAAGTGCTAGGTAATCAGGGGCGCAGTGCGAATCAGTTGTTGGTGGTGGCTAAACGAGCCGGTACCACCGATTTACGTGTTTGGTTGCAAGGGCAAGAGCAAGCACAGCGTTATCAAGTGCGGGTAAAGAGTGCGGTAGAACAGGCCATACAACAAAGTGGTCGCAGCATTGATGCCGATGTAGGCGGTGCAGGCTCGGTGGCCACGGTAACCGGCAGTTCGGGCTCTATGTTAGAGCACCGCGAAGCCATTGCCAGTGCAGCCACTGGCGGTAATACCGTGGTGGATCTATCAGACATCAACTTAAGCGGCATGGTTCAGGTAGATGTGAAGGTCGTGGAAGTGTCACGTACGGTCATGAAAGATGTGGGCATCACCGCCGAAGCCAGACGCTCTAGTAACCGATGGGGCGCCGATTTGGCCTTGCCTTTAACCAGCACGAACGGCTTTAACCTAATGTTCAGTTCGTCCAGCTTAACGGCACGACTGAATCTACTTGAGCAAAATCGCATGGCTCGCGTGTTGGCAGAGCCCACCTTAGTGGCCTTGTCGGGGCAAAGCGCCAGTTTCTTAGCCGGTGGCGAAGTGCCCGTGCCCGAAGCCGGCGGTTTGGGTACCACCAGTGTGTCGTACAAGCCCTTTGGAATCGGCTTAACCGTCACGCCTACTGTGCTGTCACGTGATCGCATCTCATTAAAAGTGGCCCCTGAAGCCAGTGATTTGGATTACTCCAACGCCATTCCCGTGGCCTCAGGCGAGAACGTTACCCTAATGCCCGCTTTCCGAACACGTAAAGCAGAAACCACGGTGGAGTTAGGCGATGGCGAAAGCTACATCATCAGTGGTTTAGTCTCGCGCCAGACCGCTGCCGACGTGTCCAAAATTCCGTTCTTCGGCGATTTACCCATTATTGGCTCTTTCTTTCGCAATATGCGTTATTCGCAACAAGAACTAGAACTCATTATTGTGGTCACTCCGCGTTTGGTTAAACCCATTGCGCGCGATGTGGCATTGCCGTTGCCCGGAGCAGGGCAAGACCGTAGTGATACACCGGCCAATGCGTGGGGCTATTACTTGTTAGGGCCACAAGGTGGTGAATTCATGCCTGGGTTCTCTAATTAGTTAACGACATCGTCTTGCTCAGGAGTATTTTCTTTGACGCGTGAGTGGAAGTTTGTACTGTGTAGTGATAGTTCGGCGATGGGTGAGCGCTTGCGTGAAATTCTCGGCGAGCAGGCTCTTGGGCGTCGGATTCCAGCGAGTGTTGCCGCCCTTAGCGAAGCCTTAGAGCAAGAGGCCGCCGACGTTGTGTTTGTGGATTTTGGTGCGTGCGATGCATCGGGGTGTGCGCAATGTGACTTAGCAGTGGCGTTAACGCAAACGGTTGCGCAGCAGGCTCCCGAGGCGGTGCGGGTTGCCATTGGGCGCAGTGAAGATTCACAAAGTGTAATTCGCGCTTTACGTGCTGGAGTGCACGAGTTTGTGGATTTAACACTGGCCAATGAGGTGCAAGACACCTTGCAGCGTGCTTTACAGTTATCACGGCCACCCGCTGGCTTGCCGCATGCTGCTCCGAGCATTGCACAACAGTTATTGATTTTGGGCGCACGACCTGGTGTAGGGGCAAGCACCCTTGGCGTGTATACCGCCATTGCTTTGCAGAAAAAGCGTCTTGAACAGTATAGACAAAGTCACCCCGACTTTAGTGATATGGCCACTTTGCCAATTAAACAACGGGTGTGTTTGGTGGATTTAGGCTGGCCAACTGGCGAGAGCAACCTGTACTTAAATTTAGCGTCCGAGTTCAGCTTTATTGATGCCAGTCGCCAATTGCATCGTATCGACGATACCTTGCTGAAAACGGCTTTAGCCCAACACAGCTCGGGCATGAACATCATTAGTTTGCCCATGGACCCGAACGCTGTGCGATCGGCGTCCCTAAAAGATTGCTTGCAGCTGTGTCAGGTTTTAGCGCGCCACTACGGCGTGGTGATTATCGAGGCGAATGGCTTTCCGAATCGAGAGTTTTTAAAGCAGTTAGCGCAATCGGTCGATCAAAGCTGGCTAGTCACTGATCAGAACATGGCGTCCTTAATCGCCGTGGCTGATGTGCTAAGCGATTTTGATGAGCATCCACCGAAGTTGGTGCTAAATCGCTATGACGCTAGAGCGGGCTTAACCGCTAAAGAAATTGCCGAGCGTTTCAAACTGGCTTTATTAGGGGTGTTACCCGACCGGGGTTGGGAGATGATTAAGGCCACGAATTTGGCCGAATTAATCAGCGCTGGTAACGAGCGAGATCCCTTTAATAAAGCCATTGCAGGCATGGCGGCTACCTTGTATCGCGAAGCTGAACCGTCGACCCCTGTACCGAGCAAAGCCAAAACTTCGTGGTTAACCCGCTGGGTTAGCCACTCACGATAACGAATAAGGAATGTGCAATGAGCGCAGCGTCGTTTCCAGAAAGTGATTCGCTATTGGGCGGTGTGGACATACACCGTGTGAAAGAAGCCGCCCACGAACACTTGTTGCTTCGCATTGAAGAATTGGGTGCCGAGTTTGGCCGGTGGACTCGCGAAGCCATTTACGAGTTCGTGGCCATCGAGGTGGCGAATTTTGCTCGTTTACGTCGCACCCCGATCAACGAGCTAGAGCAACAGCAAATTGTGGATGCGCTAACGAAAGAGTTAGCCGGTTTGGGGCCACTGGAAGATTTGCTGAGCGACGTGGACGTGGAAGACGTATTGATTAACGGGCACGACAAGGTGTTTGTGTCGCGACGTGGGCAACTGGCCCAAGAAAATATCCGCTTCAACGACGATAACCACGTGCTACGTATTGTGCGTCGTATTCTTGCCCCCTTGGGGCGCAGGCTGGATGAGTCCATGCCCATGGTGGATGCACGGCTGCCCGACGGTGGGCGTTTAAACGTGGTGATTCATCCTTTAGCGGTCGATGGGCCGATGGTGTCCATTCGTAAATTTAGGAAGGACCCACTTAAACCCAATGATTTACTGGCGCTTAATACTTTTGATCAGGCGATTTTTGATTTGTTGGAAGCGGCAGTGCAATCCCGTTGCAACATCCTGATTTCGGGTGGAACCAGCTCGGGTAAAACCTCGCTGCTGAATGCCTTAGCGTTTTTTATTCCTAAAACAGAGCGTGTGGTCACCATTGAAGATACTGCCGAGTTGTCGCTGAACCACCCCCACGTGGTGCGCCTTGAGGCGCGTCAAACTGGTTACGACGGCAGTGGTGAAATTACTATTCGCGACCTGATTCGTAATAGCTTACGAATGCGACCCGACCGCGTGGTGGTGGGGGAGGTGCGCGGTGCGGAAGTCATTGATATGTTGCAGGCCATGAATACGGGTCACGAAGGCTCGATGGCGACGATTCACGCGAACTCACCGCGTGAATGTTTGTACCGTATCGAAATGTTGGCCGGATTTGCAGGCTTCCAAGGTAGTGAAGATAGCTTGCGCCGACAAATTTCCAGTGCACTGGACTTTATTGTGCAAATTGGTCGTTTGCCGAACGGCCAGCGCCGCATTATTTCTGTGACCGAAATTACCGGTATGGGTGATGGCGTGATCTCCACACAAGAGCTCTACCATCACGAGCTAGACATTGATGAGCAAAACCAAGAAAAAGATCGTTGGGTTAGTTTGGGTATCCATCCCCATAACCGCAAATTAGCGAGTTTTAAAGACGCCCTAAGTGCGAGAGCCCAAGAAAAATTCGATAATGACAAAGACGCCGGCTTCTGGGACTGGAGGCGCTAACGATGACAGGCTATGTGCTCTTAGCTCTTGCGTTGGTCTTTTTGGCGGGTGCCCACTGGTTGTGGCGCTACGCCTTGTGGCGCGAGCAGCGACGCCGCGTTGACCAACGTTTAACACGTCAGCTAGAGCGCCAAGCCTCACCGCAATTAGCGGCGGTACTTACGGAAAAACGGGGGCCTTGGCTACAGGCTCCGCGTGGCTGGACCGAACTATTATTGCGCGCTGGCCTAGAAGCCTCGCGTGGCCTGTACGTGAAAATGTTTGGCCCCATCGTTCTGTTATTACTGCTGGTGATTTCTTTCTTGGGTGCCTTCGCGGCGTTTCTGTTTTTATTCTGCGCGGTGCTACTGCTGTATTTCTGGTTGTGGTGGCGAGCCGATAAACGCTACCGCAAAATCAATAGCCAGATTCCCGATTTTTTGGAAATGATTGTGCGCCTAATGACCATCGGCAACAGCATGGGGGCGGCCTTTCACCGAGCAGGTGAAGCGTCACCCGAGCCACTGCGTTCGGTGTTGGCGCGCACGGTTGCGTTGAATCGTTCAGGTAAAGAGTTGGATGAGTCCTTACGCATGGTGTCCCGTCAATATGGGTTACACGACTTATTTCTAGTGGCCTCGGTCATTGGTGTGGCGTTGCGGTTTGGGGGGCGTAGCGATCAAACTCTTGAGCGCATGGCCGGATTTATGCGAGACCGTGAACATTCCCGTAATGAATTACATGCCTTATCGGCCGAAGTGCGCTTATCAGCATGGATATTGGCCTTACTGCCGCTGCTGTTGGCGTGCTACATCCTGATGTTTAACAACGCCTTATTGATGGGTATGTGGCACGACAGCACGGGGCAGAAGTTGTTGTTTTTGGCGGCCGGACTGCAGATTTTCGGTTCGTACTGGCTTTACCGCATGACGCGGCAGGTGTAGGAGGGCAGCCCATGACAACGACCTATCTGCCTTGGTTATTAATTGCCTGCGCGGTGCTGTGCCTGATGGCAGCCTTAGGCATGGGGGGCTGGATGCTGTTTCGCTGGGGCAAAGAACGCCAACAGGTGCGTAAAAGCATAGACACGGCTATCGACCAGCGCCAACACCGTCCCACGTCAGCACCACAGCCTCAGGGCTGGAAACAACGCGGCATTGCGTTAATCGAGCGTCTTGGACGTTGGGCCTTGTCTGGCCCCCTTGGTAAATCGCTGCTAGCCGATGAGGACCGCGAGTTGGTCGATGGCAGTGGCTTTAAAAATTTGGCGCAGGCAAGGGTACTGTTTGTGGGCATACGTTTGCTTAGCACGGTGTTGTTTATCGTTGTAGCAGCTTGGATCCCGCTAGGTGGTTTGTTGGGGAAGGTTCCTTTTTTAAACCTGTTTTTGGGCTTTGCATTGGGGTGGATGTTGCCTAAGTGGTTACTGCAGCGTCGCACCAGTGAACGTCGCAAAGCTATTAAGCAAGAATTGCCGCTATTTGTGGATTTAATTCGCCTGCTGCAAGGGGTCGGTTTGTCCATGGATCAAAGCCTACACACCGTAGAGCAAGATTTTCAGAATGTGATCCCCGTATTGGGGCATGAACTAACGCTGTCTTTAGAGCTGTATTCACGCGGTCGTACCCGAGAACAGTCTTTAGAGCGTTTAGCAAAGAATTACCGTAATGATGATTTAGCAGCCATCTGTCGCTTAATAGTGCAGGTTGATCAACACGGTGGCGGCATGCAGGAACCGCTGAATCGTTTTGGTGAGCGCTTGCGAGAACAACGGCGGCTGAATCTAAAAGAAGAGGTCGGTAAGTTAACGGTGAAGATGACAGGGGTCATGGTGATTACCTTGCTACCGGCTTTGTTGATCGTGACGGCAGGTTCCGGATTTTTGGCTCTATTTAGAGGCCTTTCACAGATGTCAGGGGGATAGTATGCAAGGGGTGAAGCAACTGTTCTTTGCGAAACACGTCGCGATGCTAGCGTTGCTGGGCTTGGCAGGGTGTGCCAGCAGCGGGCTGGAAAGTGCTTATCAATTGATTGAGCAGCAGCAGTCGCAACAGGCTCTTATGCGTCAGCATGAAGCCGATGAGTGGCGCAGAAACGCACCAAATCAACGTGAAATGGCACTGAACGCGATCAGCGATGCGCAGCGCCAAGGACGCTATTTCGCCTCGCTAGCCTTTATCGACGCTTATGTGGCCGAGTTCGGTAGTAGCTCTGAAGTAGAAGTGATGCAGGCCGAAGCCTATCGCCACACCGGTCAGCCTGAAAAAAGCCAGCAGTTATACCAACGCTTAGCGTCCGGATCAGAAAAAGCCTTGGCCTATCGTGGTTTGGGGTTGCTAGCCGGTCAACAGCATCGTTTTGCCCAAGCCGCCGACTATTTATCGCAGGCGGTGCAGTATCGACCAACCGATGCTTTGTTATTAAGCGATTTGGGCTTTGCTCAATTGCGCTCGCATCAGCTGGCCGCAGCGCGGGTGTCTTTAGGTAAAGCGGCCGAGCTGGAGCCTGAGAACAATAAGGTGTTAAGTAATTTAAGTTTGTATTTGTTGCTGGACAATCAACCCGCACGAGCAGAACAGCTTATGGATCGCTTGGGAATGAACGAGTCGGTGCGCACCGCTATTTATAGCTTAGCTGACGAAATTCAACGCACACCGGTAGTGGCCTTACCAGCGACGGAGGGCGAGCTGGCGGATGTGTATGCGGCGTCCACAACGGATGGGTCGCAGCAAAGCACGGTGGTTAGAAACCTAAGTAATCCTAGCGCGGTGTATACCTCGGCACCTACAACACAACACGTAAATGAGCCCGTCAAGCAAGAGTATGGGGTGGCGCAGCACACATCGCCAGCCCCCTTCGGCTTTGCTAACTCGCGCTTGATTCAATAAGGACATCAGGATGCATACATCACGATATTGCTTGGTAGGGATCGCCTTAGCGGCTATTTCAACGCTAAGCACAGCACAAACACAGCACCCGTTGACCCAACAGTTGCAGAATAACCCACCGGCCCCTGTGCAATCACGAAGCTACCAGCTAAGCCCTGCTAATACAGCGGCTACGCAGGCAGTTACGTCGTCAGCGGTGCCCGCAACCAGTACACCCAATAACGTGCCTGCCGCACCAGCAAGGGTGACGCCAACCGCTGCACCGGTTGTACAGACTGTGTCCACACCCGCGGCGGCTCAGCCGCAGGCAAGCGCAGCACCTGCACAGACAGCCTCTAACTCAACGGTGGTGCGTAATGCAAATACGTCCGCACCCGCAGCGGCCACACCATCACGCACCTACGCACCGCGAGCACCCATGGGTGATGTGACCCGCACTTTATTAGCGATACAAGCCAGCCCAAATCGCAGCGGAACGCCACACACCGTATTAGGTGAAACCGCCACCCGCAGTTGGGATCGTTACCTACGCAGTTTCGAGAGCGATATCCCCGAACGCTTTCAGCAGTTAGAAGCGCAGCGTAGCAGCCGTTAACACAAAGCGGAGCACGACGCACCAAGGAGAACGTTATGAGCCATCCACACCATTCCAGCGCATCAGCGCGGCGCCAGCAGGGATCTATTTTGATCCCCGCCGCAGCCGCCTTGTTGGTCTGCGTCATCTTGCTAGGCGCCGCCCAGCTAGGCTTGTACTTCTCCGTCAAACGCGAAGCCCAAAACGCCGTGGATTTGGCTGCGTTGAATAATGTGGTGTTGCTGGATAAGTATCGGGAAGAGGGCGCCAGCTCAGCAAATTGCGATGCTGACATGCAGGGTTTTGTGACAGCGTATTTGCAGCAAAGTAGTCGTTTCGATTCTCACCTAGGTGACGGCCTTTCGGTTGAGTGTAAGCAGGTCAATCACGGGAGTGGCGCGTATGAAGAGGTGTCTGGCGGCACGGACTACAACGCCATCGACGTGCGCTTGCAACTGCATGCTAATGAGTACGCTTTATTCTCAGGCTTGGGCTTAGAGCATATTGCTGCTAGTGCTACCGCTTATTTGCCAGCTATTGACGATTTTTTGGCGCAGCAGCGATTTAGTGTGGGCTATGTCGGTGCGCACCTAAGTAATGGTTTATTGGACTTGGTGTTGTCAACGGTAGGACTGTCGCCGCAGCAGTTACAAGTGCTTAGTTCAGAGGGCTTAGCCAATGTACACCTGACACCCAGCGGTCTGTTACAAGAGTTAGGACTGCCTATCGACTTGGGCGCGGATGTGGGAACGGCTACCGACTTGCTTTCACTGCCAGAGGTGTCGGTTGCGAATTTATTGAATGCGGCCGTTGGGGTGTTGCAGCAACAAGGTTTGGCCGGGGTCGATCTGGGTTTATTAGAAAGTGCGATCAGGTTAATTGTTGAGCTTGAGGGTTTTGAAGCCCTTGTACCGCTATTTGGTGAAGGTGGCTTTATTCAAATTGCGGAGTCCAGCTCGCTTAACGCTGCGTTGGCCACGCAGATTTCGTGGGCTGAATTACTGAATACGTCTATATTTTTAGCCAATTCGAATAACTTACTCGACATTGATTTAGGTGTTCCGCTTGCCCCGCTAGCGTCGGTAGACGCAAAAATTCTATTAGTAGAGCCACAAGCCAGTGCACCGCTTGTGGTGGGTGAGCGAGCTAATCATGCTAACGCGCGTATTTATTTGCATGTTAAGGCTTTGCTTGGGTTAGTTGATCTACCCTTGATTTTGGAGTTAGGGCAAGGTTCGGCGCAGGTAGCAGAGGTGGGATTTAACCGTGCTACCGCTACAGGCCATGTCGATTTCAAAGTAAACGGATCGTTATTGAATGTGTGCATGGGCCGCTTTGAAGACACACTGTTTTCTGCAGGCAATAGCTGCTCTACGTCCGAAGATTTTGCTAAAGTGCGCCCGCATACCATCGTTAACTTACTGGGATTATTACCCATCAATGCGAAGTTAACGCTGCCCATCTTAAGCCGAGATGACACAGCTACTGATCAAGTAGAGCATATGCCGTTAGTGGGACTGGGGCCGTATAAGCATCAGGTTCCTACAGCGAGTCTGAACCTGCCTGAGATTGTATCTGCACTAGTTGACGGTATTGTTTTTGGCATTCTAGCGGACATCAGTGGTGGCGGTGATCCGATGACTGCGGATCAGCGACGGGCTGTGGCTGCTGATTTAATTGATCGAGATGGTGAAGGAAATTCAGTTGCGAAGGTGGTTGCAGATGTTAAGTTTTCTGCCACTCAATTTGAAAACTACCGTACGCGTATATCGAATAATCCTTTACTAGGTACTTTAGGTAGTGGTCTAGATATGGTGGGTAGTATTTTGGGATTAGTTATACCGGATTTGGGTTGTACTTTAGCAGGTCTAGGGGGGCGTGATGCCATGTATAACTGTCGTGAGGCCGCCGTGCGTGACCTAGTATTAGGATCTACAACTTCCCGCATTGAATATGTAGTCGTAACGCTATTCGAGTCAGTCCTTACGCCTCTCATAACACCCTTAAACACCCTACTTAATACCACCCTTCAAGCTGTGCTGAACGCTCTGGGCCTAAACATTGGTACGGTTGAGATCACCATTGATGAGTTCAGCAGTTCCGACCACTTCGAAGGCGTGCTCATCCACAGCACGCCAGCTTCTTCACCCTGATATTGAAACCCACCGTTGAATGTGGATTGACTTATGACACCTACGCTTTACGTTATTGAAGGCTCTTCTGATCTGTTTTTTCGGGCGATGCGTTGCTTGGATAACAGTGATGTAGGCGTGGTGCGCGTGGAGTCTGATTCCGTCTTGCCTAATGCGGGGCACGAGTTAGCATCGGCCATTGCGCTGGTGTCTGTTTCGGTTATTGCTACTTCCGACTTTTTTGCACAGCAATGGTTAAGTCAGCATGCGGTGCCTGTTATTTGGGTGGCGTCATCCGAGCGGGCGGCCGATCCACGGTACTTTCCTGAACGGTTATCACACACCTTATCACCGGGTTTTAGTTGTGCTGAGCTACGGGCCCTAATAGAAAAAATTAGCCGCAGCGCATCGGGTAGTAGCAAGGAGACTAACGCAGGCGCCGCCACCAGCGAGCCTTTAATCGCGACGTCACCCGCCATGAAAGCCTGTTTAGACGAAGTGCGTTTGTATGCTGATTCGCGTGCTAGCGTGCTCATTCATGGTGAAACTGGTGTAGGTAAAGAGCGAGTAGCCCGTTTGTTGCACGAACAGTCCAGCCGCCGAGGTGGTCCTTTTGTGCCGGTAAACTGTGGTGCTGTGCCTGAAGGCTTATTTGAAGCACACTTTTTTGGGCACGCAAAGGGCGCATTTACCGGTGCCGTGGGGGCGCACAGTGGTTATTTTGAGCAGGCAAATGGCGGAACTTTATTTCTTGATGAAATTGGTGACCTCCCTTTGCATCAACAGGTTAAACTATTGCGAGTTCTGGAACAGCACACGGTGACACGTTTGGGTTCCACCACTGAAATTCCGGTTGATTTTCGGATGGTGGCAGCCAGTCATCGCAGCTTGGCTCAGTTGGTTGCTGAAGGACGTTTTAGGGCCGATTTGTACTATCGCTTAGCGGTAGTGGAACTGCATATACCCAATTTACAGCAGCGGGGTGCAGCGGAAAAATTGGCGCTGTTTACGGCTTTATTGCAGCGCGAACTATCCCTTCCGTCGTTGGGTATTCCCGATTGGGTGTTGCCAGCGCTCGATAGCATGGTGTTCACGGGTAATGTGCGTGAACTGGCTAACTTAGTGGAACGGGTGGCGTTGTTGTACCAGCGGGAAGGCACGTTAAACAGTGATGCCATTAAGCAGGTGTTTGATCGCTTTGCCACGGTTAGTTTGCAATTGGCAAAACCTCCAGCAGCATCAACAGACATCCCCGATGCTGTTAATGTATTCAGCGAGGCTGATTTAGCTGAACGTGAAAAGATTATTGAAGCGCTAGAGCGTAACGCTTGGCGTCGTCAAGACAGTGCAGCCGATTTAGGAATTAGCCGCAAAGTCTTGTGGGAAAAAATGCGCAAGTTCGATATTACAGAACAGAGCGAGCGCAGCGAAGTATAAATACAGGGAAAGGATAACAATGGGAAGTACGACAATGCGCAAGCCATCTATGTCCATTAAGCTGTGCTCGTTCGTGATGCTGGCTATGGCACTTAGCGCCTGCACTTCGATTTCGTTAAAAGAAGACGAGGCAGTGCGGCCAGTGGTGCAGCAAACGCCAGCGGAAACTGATGCGGTGCAAAATGCAGAAATTGAAGCCATCGCCCAGCCTGAAGTGGCCCCCGCTATGCATCGTGCGCCCAGCAGCACAGCCGATGCCCTGCAAGCCATGATTCAAAACCGTGAAGTGCGCGAGTTACGTACGGCCTATAACGGCTCGTATGGGGTTAGCATGTTGTTCAACCCAACGACGCTGGATTATTACGTGGCCCTGTTCCAGCAGCAGCGTTTCTGGCGCATCTTTAAAACCCAGTCGGTGTCCGATGCCGAGTCCACCTACACGGCTTACCGTCAGGAAACGGTGGCTTTAGCAAAGTCTGAGTTGCAGCGCATTCGCTTAGAAGCGCAATACAACAAAATTGAAGCCGACCTTAGCGATAGCGCCGAAGCCCTAACCACACTGCAAAACGACATGGAATACCAACGTCAGCAAGAAGCGATCATTCTTGCCGAGCAGCAAAACGCTAAGCGCGAAGCCGAACAACTGGCCGAGCAAGAGCGTGAAGCCCGTCAGCAGTTGCAGATTCTGCAAGAACAAATTCGCGAGCTTGAACGCCGACGTGCTTCCATGCGTCGTTTACAAGGTTTATAAGCTTCAGCTTGAACAGTACATTTAAAAGCCCTTAGCGATGTAGTCGAGAAGGGCTTTTTTAGTTTATGCACACATTCGTGTGGTAGGCGTAGCGCTTTAGTTGTAGACTTAGCTACTAAATCGTTATGAAAGAAGGCGATTGTGCATAACGATGTGCTTCAGTCAGTTAGTTACACACGTGGTAAAGCAATAAGGTATTAATCCTAGTATGAATCAGGCAGGTAGCCTATCGTACAATGACGCATATTAATAACGGTCGCTAGGAAGGCCTCGTAACCATTGTTGTGCTGTAGTAATGGCTTGCGGGCAGACCGGTTTTCAACTCAAAAAGGTCTTATACGCCATGATGACGTTGCAACCAAAAAGAAGCGCCTTACCCAAACTGATTACGCTATCAGTTTTCTTGTTTTGTTCGCATACCGCATTTGCCCAAGACTCCCCCGACGAAATTAAGGGCGTGGCTGAAAACGCTAAAGACAGAATTTCAGCCTGTATCGGATGCCACAGCATTCCTGGTTACCGGGCTAGCTTTCCCGAAGTGTATCCCGTTCCCAAAATAGCCGGTCAAACGGAAGCGTATATTATTACCGCCTTGAATGATTACGCCAGCGGCGCACGGTCGTTTCCTACTATGGGGGCGGTAGCGCATAGCTTAACCCGCCAAGAAATAGCCGACATTGCGGCCTATTTTTCCAGTTTGAAATAAGGGGACGACATGCGTAAAACTCTCATAGCCCTCAGCGTGATCGCTTCTAGCCTAAGCCTTAACGTTGCCGCGCAAGAGCGCATTACGGGTGAGTCAGTATGGCAAAAACATAACTGCGCGTCGTGCCATGGTGACGATGCTAAATCGCCCATTATGGATGCATACCCCATCTTAGCGGGGCAGCATGCTAAATACCTAGAACAAAGCTTGCGCGCTTATCAACGCGGTCAAGCCGGCGCCCCAGCTACCTCGAATATCCGTAAAAATGCCGTGATGGGTGCGCTGGTTGCGAACCTAACAGCAGAGGAAATTGAAGCGGTATCTGCATGGTTGGCGACACTGGATTCGCCTTTATCTAACAGACGTAATTAAACCTAAACGACGACACAAGGTAGCCGACCTGCTACGTTTTTGCGGAAGTGGACAACGCGGAGCCGATGGCGCAATTTAGCGCGTGGTATAGCGGTTGATGAGTTCGATATAGCGCTCGTTATCTAAAGGTTTGTTCAAGCGTTGTGCTTCCCAAATAATCTCGCCAAGCGCGTCCATGATGCGATGTGCAGCGTCGTGTGGGCTCATGTGTTGTAGCAGCCGATCGTGTGCTGCTTTAATCCCTGGAGGCTGATTAATAGAGACTTGCTCGTGAATGGCCAAGTGCATAGACAAATGCAGAAAGGGGTTGGTTTGCCCATCTTCTACACGGTAGTCGGCATTTACGGAATCAGGATCAGATAACAAATCGTGGTATTCCGGATGTTGTTGTGCCCAATCGATGGCAATCATTTCTAGCGGCGTGAGTACACCTTTGTTTTGATGTTTCTGCCACGCTTCGGTAAAAAACTGGCGCACTTGCTCACGGGAGGGGTTAAACATGGAGACAACTTTATTAATGAATAAGGGATTGGGCTATTTTAGCCGTTGTGCACACTGTATTACAGTGCCGAAATCGGCAATTGGCTTTTGGTGTAATAACAGTGCTACATCCGTAGCCGATGGCAGGCAGCCTAATTTTGTGTAAGGTATATACGGATAAAGACAGTCGAAATGTAGTGAAGTTCATTTACTATCTGCCTAACGCTGTTTTCTGCTGGACATGTAGCCTGAAAAATGCGGCAGCAAGAAAAATAATGCGTATTGTCGCTGCAGATTTTCGTGCTTTGCGTGGTTTTAGGCTACACTCTTATATAAGACTGAAACGTGCTGTAGAATCGTCTCGTTTCGTGTTCATCTGTTTTCTATTCTGAAGCATTACTGGAGCATCATGGCCTATCAGCATATTAAGGTCCCTAC
>DATGRU010000029.1:0-4233 GCA_035303295.1 Paenalcaligenes sp. | reverse complement strand
ATGCAGGGGCTGACATGTGCGTAGCTGCTCTAAAGCAGCAAAGACGGCCTCGGTTTGTACTAAATCGCTTGGGGTTGCAACGGGATCTAACTTACGCCTAACTTCGCTAAGGCTTTCTAAACCACATAGCCCGCATCCTGTACGTCCTGCCAGTTGGCGACGGCGCTGCTTTAGCCGATGCAGGCAAGCACTGGCTATTTCGATATGGATTACGAGCCCTTCGGGGCCGCTTTCCACATCGATATCGTAAACATCGTCGGCGCTGTTAATAATGCCTTCGGTGAAGGCAAAACCAACGGCTAGGTCCTCTAGGTCCAGTGGTGTTGCCAGCAGTACAGCATGATTGATGCCGTTAAATTGCAGGGCAACGGGCACTTCCACCGCAATCAGGTCTGGCTCGCTAGTACCGCGTTGTGCGGGGCTTTGGCGCCAGACTTGATGGGTGGTAAGGCCCTCTTCGATATCACTGATAGAGGGCAGGGTTTGGGTTGTCATGGTGGAAATTAGCTGTGTTCGCTTAGCTCGGGTTTTTGCTGAGCCACGACAGGTTCAGCAGCCGGGCTTGCATCCACAGTTTCGCCTACGTGTTCGGCATCGGCGTTGCCCGCGTTTAACAACCGTTGCTGCATGTCGTTAAAGCGAGCCCACTTGGTTTGCCACTCGGACTTAGGCTGTGTCACTTTGCTAACCTGTACTGCTGTTACCTTATACTCAGGGCAGTTGGTGGCCCAGTCAGAACTGTCTGTGGTGACCACGTTGGCGCCTGACTCAGGGAAGTGGAAAGTAGTGTACACCACGCCAGGTTGCATCGCCGAGCTAACCGTTGCTCGCATTACCGTTTCACCGGCACGGCTCTTAATCGAGACGTGGTCGCCCGTGCGAATACCGCGATCTTCGGCATCTTGTGGGTGCAGCTCGAGCAAGTCCTCTTGGTGCCATGCCACGTTATCGGTACGGCGGGTCTGTGCACCCACGTTGTACTGCGACAGAATTCGACCGGTGGTAAGTAGCAAGGGGAAGCGGCGTGTGCTGCGTTCTTCACTGGGCACATACTGCGTCACAATAAACTTACCTTTACCCCGTACGAACTCATCGACGTGCATAGTTTCGGTACCGTGTGGCATTTCATCGTTACATGGCCATTGCACGCTACCTAATTCATCCAGCAGATCGAAGGATACCGACTGGAAGGTGGGGGTGAGGCGTGCGATTTCATCCATGATCTCACTGGGGTGTGAGTAGTTCATGGGGTAGCCTAATGCGTTCGACAGAGCGCAGGTAATTTCCCAATCGGCCATGCCAGCTTTGGGCTCCATCACTTTGCGTACACGTGAAATACGACGCTCGGCGTTCGTGAAGGTACCGTCTTTTTCTAAGAAAGACGATCCGGGTAAGAACACATGAGCGTATTTGGCAGTTTCGTTCAGGAACAAGTCTTGAACAATAATGCACTCCATGGATGACAAGGCAGCGGTTACGTGCTGAGTGTCAGGGTCGGACTGCACAATGTCTTCGCCTTGGCAGTACAAGCCTTTAAATGAACCGCTTACGGCGGCGTCAAACATGTTTGGAATACGCAAACCGGGCTCGGACTGCAGTGTAACGCCCCATTCGTTTTCAAATTCGCCACGTACCACATCGTCAGAAATGTGACGGTAGCCGGGTAGCTCGTGAGGGAAGGAGCCCATGTCGCACGAACCTTGAACGTTGTTCTGTCCGCGTAGTGGGTTCACGCCTACCCCTTCGCGACCAAGGTTACCGGTAGCCATGGCAAGGTTGGCAATGGCCATAACAGTGGTGGAGCCTTGGCTGTGCTCGGTTACGCCTAAACCATAGTAAATAGAGCCATTGCCGCCAGTCGCGTACAAGCGTGCGGCACCACGTAGGTCGGCAGCGTTAACGCCGGTAATTTCTTCAGTGGCTTCGGGTGAGTGCTCAGGCTGGCTGACAAAGTTTTTCCAGTCCTCAAATGCTTGTGTGTCGCAGCGCTCTTGCACGTAGGCTTCATTCACTAAGCCTTCGGTCACAATAACGTGAGCTAATGCGGTCAACAATGCAGTGTTGGTACCGGGACGCACCGGCAGATGGTAATCGGCTTTAATGTGTGGTGAGCTAACCAAATCAGTAGCGCGAGGGTCGATAACAATGAGTTTTGCACCTTCGCGGATACGACGTTTTAAGCGTGAGGCAAAAACGGGGTGTGCATCGCTGGGGTTAGCGCCGATCACAATGGCGACATCGGTGTGCATGACCGAGTCGAAGGTTTGTGTACCAGCGGATTCACCCAATGTTTGCTTCAAGCCATAGCCGGTTGGCGAGTGACATACGCGGGCGCAGGTGTCCACGTTGTTTGTACCAAAGGCAGCCCGTACTAGTTTTTGTACCAAGTAGGTTTCTTCGTTCGTACAACGCGAGGACGTAATGCCACCAATTGAATCACGGCCATATTTGGCTTGGATGCGCTTCATTTCCGATGCGGCGTAGCCTAAAGCCTCTTCCCACGATACCTCTTGCCATGGTTCATGAATGCTGGAGCGAATCATGGGGCTAAGAATACGGTCTTCGTGCGTAGCATAACCAAAGGCAAAACGACCCTTAACGCATGAGTGGCCGCGGTTGGCTTTACCGTCTTTCCATGGGGTCATGCGTACAACTTGGTCGCCCTTCATTTCAGCTTTAAAGCCACAACCCACGCCACAATAGGCACAGGTGGTTAACACCGCGTGTTCGGGCTGACCCATTTCAATGACGGAGTTTTCCATCAAGGAGGAGGTGGGGCAAGCTTGGACGCAAGCACCGCAGGATACGCAATCGCTATCTAAGAAGCCATCGTTCTGACCAGCGGCAATGCGCGAGTCGAAACCACGACCATCGATGGTTAGGGCAAAGGTACCTTGAACCTCTTCACAGGCACGAACACAACGGCTGCACACAATACACAGCGATGGGTCGTAGGTGAAATAAGGGTTGGATTCATCTTTGGCACTATGAATGTGGTTTTCGCCCTCGAAGCCATAACGCACATTACGTAAGCCAACGACACCAACGGTGTCTTGCAGTTCGCAATTACCGTTTGCTGGACACATTAAGCAATCAAGCGGGTGATCGGAAATGTAGAGCTCGACCACGTTCTTGCGTAATTTATTAAGGCGCTCGTTTTCAGTGGTAACCACCATGCCGGCTTCTACCGGTGTGGTACATGATGCAGGCTGGCCACGGCGGCCTTCAATTTCAACTAAACAAACGCGGCACGAGCCGAATGCCTCAAGCGAGTCGGAGGCACACAACTTAGGAATATTAATGCCAGCAATGGCTGCTGCGCGCATCACAGACGTGCCCTCGGGCACCAACACATCGTGCCCATCAATGGTGAGCTCAACCATGTTCGTGTTAAGTGAAGCTGGGGTACCGAAATCTCGGTCACGTATGGCGACTGTCTCTAACATGACGGACTCCTTTAAGCGGGTTGTTGATCTGCAGAAGAAACTTGATCGTTGCTGGCTTCGATACCGAAGTCTTCAGCAAAGTGTTCCATCGCAGAAAGCACAGGGTAGGGGGCCATGCCGCCCAGAGCGCAAAGCGATCCAGCCATCATGGTGTCACAGAGTTCGCGAAGCAAAATGGTATTTTCTTCGCGTTGTTCGTTTTGACGAATGCGCTGAATAACCTCGACACCGCGTACGGAGCCGATGCGACAGGGCGTGCATTTGCCACATGATTCAACAGCACAGAACTCCATGGCATATTGCGCCATGTGTCCCATGTCAACGGAGTCATCGAAGGCCACAATGCCCCCGTGACCGACCATGGCTGATATTTTCATGTAGGCTTCGTAATCCATGGGCACATCCCATTGGTGTTCAGGTAGGTAAGCACCTAAAGGGCCACCAACCTGTACAGCACGTAGTGGGCGGCCTGAAGCTGAGCCACCGCCGTAGTCGTACAGCAGTTCACGTAGCGTGACGCCAAATGCTTTTTCTACCAAGCCACCTTGTTTCACGTTGCCGGTGATTTGGAAAGCCAAGGTACCGCGTGAGCGACCCATACCGTAGTCTCGATAATAGTCGCCACCTTTAGCCAGAATAATGGGGACCGACCCTAAGGAGATGACGTTGTTTACGACTGTCGGTTTGCCCATAAAGCCTTCGAGTGCGGGCAGTGGCGGTTTAAAGCGCACCATGCCTCGCTTACCTTCTAAGCTTTCCAGCAATGAAGTTTCTTCGCCGCAGATGT
>DATGRU010000028.1:0-10658 GCA_035303295.1 Paenalcaligenes sp. | reverse complement strand
GTGCCTGAATTTCAAAAATAGTTTTTTCTAGGCCATTGGGGCGTTTAGCAACTTCGGCTACGACATGGCGTATCCATTGATCCTCATCTCGTTTTGCTACTCCTTCCATGCGAGGCATAACCATTGGAATGGTGTAGTCGTACAGATCCAGAAAATCATCTACATTTTGCGCAAACCATTGCTCACTTTCAGGTTGCAGGATGGGCAGCACAAACAGGTTGCGAGCGGTCGGTATGTGAGGGCCACTGATTGCCTTAACTTCGGCGGCGAGTTCCAGCGTGAAGTCATTTAAGAACTGGGTCTTGTAACGCGACCAGTGTTGGTACATGTCGGGGTCGGCACGAATTTCAGCGATGTCACTTGGCAGACCAAGGCTGGCGTAGTGCGCCAACGCTGCGGGGCTGTTGTCTTCAAAATCGCTTAGCACCGCATCGTCGTGAAATAGCAGCCCATTAAATAAGCTATACGACGCTAAATCGGCATAGAGCTGTTTAATTTGTTCGCGTCCTTGTTCATCAAAAGGTGAGATTCGACGGTAGGGCTCGTCACTGACGATGGATGATTGTGTGTCGGGGTCATAACGGTGAACGCGGGTTATATCGTCGGCCAAATCGAAGCCCAGTACAGGCATCCATGCGTAAACGCGTACATCAGCGCGGCTGCGTAATTGCCATGCGACGCGATTAAATAAATCCGCCCGCATTGGTAATACTTGGTTGGGAAAATAGACAGACTTGATAAGGCCGTCACCTTCTGGATCAGCAAAGGCTTGAAGCGCCACAATAGGTATTCTCATGTCGGCAATGCGCTGAACCAAGGTGTCCAAATTACGTTCAGTCTGCTCTGGATCTGGGTCGTAAATGTAATCCAGATCAACGTGTACCAGTCGCTTCGCAGGTGCTCTTTCTGCTGCCACCATGTAATTGGAAAAATCCACGGTTGAGGGGTTTTTATTAATGAGTAAACGAGGGGTGTTGAGCGGTTCGGCCACATGAGCTAAGCCGTCTTCTAGCGTCATGGCCATTTCATATCCGGCTTTTTGCAACTCGCTTAGCGCAAGTCCGCTGGCTCTTCCATAAGGCCAAATCCAAACACGGGGTGCGGTACCTGTAACAGCTTTGATTTTGCTGGTGATGCGTTCAATATCGAGCGCTATCCGTTGTGTGAACTGCTCGGTGGTCTCGTATTGTTGGGTGGCTAGGTTGTAGTGCCTTGAGGCGGCTACAGGTTGGGTGTTTCCTTGCGGGTTGGCAATGTGCCCATAATGCAAGTCGTAGGAGTGAGCCCCAATTTCCACTAAGCCCGAGCGAGACATTTCAGCCACTTGTTCCCACGTTAAGAAGCGATCACGCGCTACCGGCTCGCCACCAAAATCCACCATCTGATTGGCCGGAGTGTCCAACCACTTACCAACAGGCGCCAGCACGGCAGGCCATTGGTACGCTTGTAGTAAGGGGTAGACTCGCTCGTAGAAGCTGACGTAACCGTCGTCAAAGGTGAGTAGTACGGCTTTGGGTGGTAAGGCTGGGCCTTGGTTTTTTGCAGCTAGAATTTGATCTACCGAAACTGGTGTATAACCAGCGGTTTTTAACCAGCTGAATTGTTGTTGTAGGTGTGCAGTACTGACACTTAAAAACCGTTGATCGGGATCAGCGTCTTCAACGTCGTGCCACGCTATGACTAAATAGGTATTTTCCCGCCAAGCAGTCTCGTTCTCTGGTTTGCTGCGTTCGTGCGGAGGAATAAAGGGCTCGGCATAGTGTGTGCAGGCAACATTTAGCAGCAGGGCACCAAACACAAAACACGTTAAGAGGGGGCGCAGTAAAGTAAGCATTAGAACCGCCAATTAAGTTCA
Organism: Paenalcaligenes sp.; assembly: GCA_035303295.1. Classification (GTDB taxonomy): domain Bacteria; phylum Pseudomonadota; class Gammaproteobacteria; order Burkholderiales; family Burkholderiaceae_B; genus Paenalcaligenes. The sequence continues at coordinate 8,803 of DATGRU010000028.1, read as the reverse complement.
AGAATGACGTTAAGGTTGTTTTCTTTGTTTCCGTCGTAGGGACGCCGCATGGCAGATATCCCTAAAGCCGTGCTGAATCGCTCATTCACAACAAAGTTGTGTCGGTAGGTGGCTGCAAGCACTGAACCCGAACCGTAGCTACGTTGGTAATAGGTACCCGCCCCCAGTTCGAGACGGTGGGACCAACGGCGCTCATAGCGTTGATGCAGTAGGTGTTCTACGCCGATCTTGGGCAGAATAAAAACGTCGCGCTTGGGGTTAAAGTAGGGCGTTCGCTCTTGATCGCGGGTATTGCCCATACTGTTACTGGAGGTGGATGCTTCAAGCATTCCATCAACGAGATAGCGGTCTTTTGTTAGTAGCCGAGTTTGCCCGGTTAAGAACCATTCACGGCGTTGATTGCCATCGGTAAAGCGTGAAGGTGAAAAACTTAAGCGCCATGGGCTAAAGGCAGAGCCTTGCCACTGCACATAGAAGTCGGCTCGATTGCTATGTACACCATGATGCAGGGCGCGCAGAGGGGTTTGCGTACTGCGAGCAGCCAGTTGCAAGCCAGCTTTCCAATAGTCATTCAGCGTGTGCTCCCACCACAGCCGAGCACCTACGCGGTCTTTGCTTCGATAATGCTGTGTATTCACTTCAAGCTCTGCTTGGTTATCGCGTCCGCGCCACTGTATACCTGCTAAGCCAGTATGCAGATCGATATTGCGGTTATCGTACTTAGCATGATTCCACTGATAGCCCACAAAGGGTCGCCAGCCATCCGCAATGGGTTGGGTATACAGTTTTGAATTAAGCCAAACACCGTTGTCTCCGTCTGCTGCATTCCCGGAATGCAGCGCTGTACCTGCACTGACTTGTAATTCATTTAGCAGTACGGTTTCTCGCCGACGATGGTAGCGCTGCACATCAACCGATTCGGCGTGATGAGCCATGAGATGCTCATCAATGCTGCGAGCCTGTTCCCATTCATGTAGTTCTAGTGCGGTATAGCCTTGGCCGAGCAGTAGCGCGCGGTCAAGCGGTTCAGAACTTTCTACTACTTTTAGTTGTTGTTCAGCCCGACGCGGCATGCCGGAGGCACGTAGCGTATTGGCATAGTGCAATCGTAAACGGGTGTTCCCCGGAGCTTGATTTACCAATTCGCCAGCTGTTTGGCGGGCCAGTGGAATATTGTCGGCATAATACTGCCGCAATGCCATGGTGGTTTGTATGTCCAGATAGCGGGGGTTGGGGTCAGCGTCTACCGCACCCTTAACCGGAACCCAGCGCCCAGTTTCATCTAGCGCAGTTTGTAGTACTTCGTCAGCTTGTGGGAATTGGTTGCGTTCTTGGTAGACATAGTTTTGGTTAAGGCGGCGCAACCACAAGGCTTCAGGGCTTAAATCCGTTGCCGGAGTATGGCGTTCATAAATTCTGGCGGCGGCAATAGGTTGATGTTCGCTTAAATACGAAGAGGAAACCGCGTCCAGCACGTAGTCGGGGATCGGCGTATTGGTAGCGAGCAGTTGTTCGTATTCTGCGATAACGGCTTTAGGTTGTGCCGCTGCGTTAAGTGCCAGCATTTTGTCTAACCTTAAACGCTGAATCACAGGGTGCGCTTCCGATAGCTGCGGACGCCATTTTTCCAGTAATTCGTCATAACGCTCAATTGCTTGATGCGCCACCGCATAGCGTTCACTAATTTGGCGTGCACGATACAAGCTCTGCCGTGTTAGCTCAGCATTGGCATCAGTTTCTAGTGTGGCTTGGTAAGTAGGCTCTAGCTGTAGCTGATGTTGATTGGCGTAATCCAAGGCTTGACGAGGCGAGCCACTGTGATGCAGCACCTCGATATAGTGACGCTGCCAAGCTGGGTTGTTTGGTTCGTGTTGCAACGCTTGTGATGCAGCGCTTAGGGCGTCGTGCACCAGATTTGCCTGAATAAAAACTTGGCTTAGGCTGACCAATTGGGAGGCGGTAGTGGCTTGGGCAAATAACGCATTGCGTTTATGTCGCAGCGCAGATTCGTCGCCTTGGCGTGATAGCGCTAAGAGTTCAAGTAGTTGCCACTCACGTGAGTCGAGCGCATAGCCACCTTGCTGTCGTGCGGTAGTGATTACCGCTAAGGTTGCTGCAGGCTGCGCTGTAGCCAAGTATGACGTCGCTATAGCTTGACGCACATACTCAGGATCGGACCGTCTTGCATTCAAGCCACGACTTTCATGTAGGGTGATGGCTTTTTCATGTAAGCCGGCCCAACTGCTAACGACGATTAAATCGCGTTTTGCTAAGGTGTCGTACGGGTTTTGCTCTACCTTCTCATCGAGATAGCCCAGCGCGTTTTCGTATTCACCCTGACGTGCTTGTGCAATGACCTCTTGATAGCGATCGTTGGGCGCCGCATGAAGTACATTGGCCAGAGAAGGGGCTAACGAAAACAATAAGGTGACGCCGAGAGCACCCGTTAAGAGCCTAGGTTTATTTGCTATCACGGTAGCACCTTACTGGATGTGGTTCAGCACTAAATAAGAATAGAGCAAGCATGGGTACCTGACTCCTTGCAAGATAGACGTTGCGTATTGAGCCTACTGGGTGTTTTCTTTCGTGTTTGTGAAGGCAGTGGGCTGTAGTTGGACTCAATCCTAGGCCTAGCCGCAGCGCTTCGAGATGGGCTGCATAGCCTAGGCTATTGGTATAGAGTGGCCTAGGCCATGCCAAATAAGCCTTACGCCTGATTCGTAGGGATTTGTATTGACAAATCGATTACATCAGTGTTATAGTTTTCTTCTTTCGGGGCGTAGCGCAGCCTGGTAGCGCACTTGCATGGGGTGCAAGGGGTCGAGTGTTCGAATCACTCCGTCCCGACCAAGAATACCCTAGGAAAAACAAAGGCTTACAAGATTTATGCTTGTAAGCCTTTTTCCTTTTCTGGGCTAGGGGTTCATTTTGCCCCTAGTTTGTCCCAGCTTTTTCATACATCTAAGTCAGCAGCTCGATGAAGCGTATTTAATCGCTTACCTCAATAGCAGCTTGTGTCATCCCGAATGTTACAAACTACTTAAAACTCAGCCGAAAGGCTCAGCATAAAGGTTCGGGGTTGCGACAGAACCAGATAACCATTGTTAGGGTAGCCACCTACCGATGACCAGTAGGCTTTATTGCCCAGATTTTCGATACTTGCTCTTAAAGTAATAGGAACGCCAGATACTGTGCGGGTGTAGGCTGCCCCTACATCCCAGCGCATCCAGCCGGGCACACTGATGGTATTTGCTGCATCAGCATACCGAGCGCCGGTAGCAATTAACTGGGTATCCAACGATAAGCCTTCTACTTGCGGTACGTCCCACGCTAATCCTAAATTTCCCTGCCATCGGGCTACACCAATGACGCGTTTGCCGTTGGTGCTTGGGTCTCCTGTTTGCTTTTGCTTGGCATCCAGCATGGTTACACCACCAAGCAGCCGTACCGAATCTGATACTTGGCCATAGAAACTCAGTTCGACACCGTTGTGACGATCTTTACCTGATTCTACAAAGCGCATGTCGTTGTTGACCAATGCTCTGGGCTTGGTGGTGCTAAAGAAAGTTAGGCCGCCACCCATCGCTCCATTGTCATACTTAATTCCTACTTCCTTTTGTTTGGCGACAAAGGCTGAAAGGCGTTCGCCTGCGTTTTCTACCGGCAGGTTATTAAAGTTGTTGGGAGCAACGGCGCCTTGCGCCAGACTTTCTGTGTAATTAGCGTAAATCGCCCACTCATCGCTTGGCTTAAAGACAATACCCACAGCGGGGCTGGTGTGGCGTTGCTTATCATTACGATCTAGCGCACCGGTGCCATAGGCATAGCTGCGGGACTCCATAACTTGATGTCGTAATCCCAGCATAATTTCTAGCCGATCATCCCACATGTACATAAGGTCGCCCAGAGTATAACTGCTAAGCTTTGTGCGACCTACCAAACCGGGTGAGTTGATATTTCCGCCTGAAAATGCAATGGGCGGAGACGGATGGTTCACCGGATTATATAAATTACTGTTTAACGTTGGGCCCATGGCCCATGCGTTCTTTTCTTTATGATCAAATAGCGACGCTGCGGCAACGAGCTCATGCAATACTGGCCCCGTTTCAAAATTGGCTCGCACGCCCAGTTCACCGGTTTTCACGTCATCCCTTCGATTGTTATCGAAACGCGAAAGGGTGGCATCACCATTACTCGAGTCGACCACTGTTAAACCCGCCAGTTGGTTTTGTTCTCGTCCGTGCCTCATTCCATAAGCGGCCCATAGGGTAATGGTTTCATTCAGATCGTATTCGCCCCTAACGGTTCCAAAAATAGTTTCTTCATTCGAGTAGGTCCACGGCTGAGCGAAATTACGTTCGTTGGACGGCATAGAGGGTAGTCCGCCAGAGCCCGCTTGTAATGTTACGTTAGGTCGAATCTCGCGCAATTTGTGTTCTTGGTAGCCGATGTCTGCAGAAAGACGTAGTTGTTCGCCCCGCCAATCCATCCCGACCGTGTAGAGATCCAAGTTGCTATCTTCGTTATCGACTGCGGTTCCACCTTGGCGTTTAACCGCATTAAGCCGAACTCCAGCAGCGTCATTTGCAAAACGCCGCGAAATATCAGCTTTGATATGGCGTTGTGCTCCGCTGCCATAGCCTAGGTCAAGTTGAGTTAAAGGCGTCTCGGCAGCACGTTTCGGCAAAATGTTCACCATCCCGCCAATACCGCCTCCTGAGGGCGCTGCACCGTATAAGAAACCACCAGCACCGTGTAGAACCTCGATACGTTCCGCTAATTCCGCCGCGGTGGATTGTCGCGGTAATAAACCAAATAAGCCGTTGTAGGCAATGTCATCCGAAGCGGTAAGAAAGCCGCGTATAAAAAAGCTTTCTTGGAAGTTACCAAAGCCCCTAGCTGTTCGTACCGATGGGTCGTGGCGGACGACGTCCGCTACAGTTGTGGCCTGTAGCTCTCGAATGTAGCGACTGGTATAGCTGTTTACGCTAAAAGGGGAGTCCATGTTGTTTAACGAGCCCAAAATGCCTACCCGTCCGCCACTGGCAACTTGTCCTCCTGCATAATCGGGAAGCAGTCCGTCGCGTGAAGCATCGGCACTGGCCTTTACGGTTATGGTCGACAAATGTTGCGTTTCAGGGGCTGCACTGCTTTCTTGGGCTGTGCTTTGCATCGGAAGGGAGAACAATGACAATACAATGAGACGTCCTACGGCTGGTCGTAAATGGGTATGCATTTTGGATCCTATTAGCCTTAGATATCATTTAAATCAATACGAACAACGCTTTCACGCATGCTGGCTTTGTGCTCTGTCGTGAAGGGGCTTTTTATCGTGACGTACAGCTGGTTATTTGGCCCTAGCAATAAGCTATTTGGATTGGGCAGTAGCTCATAGCTTGCTTTAATTGCATAGCTTTCACCGTCTAGAATGGTGACTTTGCCTTGTTCGCGTTGTGATACGTAAAGTTCATCACGAGCATCGTTGTAAAGAATATCCATCGTGTCGCCGATGGGCAGGGTATCTTTTAACTCGCCTGTCGTGGCATCTAAGACAAAGATCGTTTTCTGATGCTTGGTTTCGCTTACATACAGCAGGTTGCGGTCTGCATCGAGTGCAAAATTTAAAAGTAGGGCGGGATTATCCGCAGCCGGCTTCAAGCGCTGTTCAATGGTGTTTGTTTGGGTACTAATAATTAACACTTCGCCATCGCCGTTGGCGGCGTATAGGCGCTGAGTTTCGGGGTCAACCAGCAAACCAGTTACCCATTTCCCTGCATTTTCAATGGTGGCTAGCAATTCAAAAGAGGTGTCGTCAAGCACCCATATAACCGCGGGGGCGCCTACAGCTCCCACATAGACCCGACCTAATTCGGGTGCGTGTCGAATCGTTCGTGGCCCCATTTTGGTGTCGTCATAGCTGGTGTCGGTGAAATGTATGCGTTCGGTTGTAGCCTCCCCCTTCAGATCAACCATTGAAGCGGATGCATTTAGGCTATGGCTTACATACAGCGTCTCGCCACGTGCATCGATGGCTAAACCGAAATTACTTTCGTCTGTGTAAATTGTGCCTTTTACATCCAGAGTGTCGGGGTCTAGTTTATAAATGACGCCACCACGTACGTTGGGCTGCATTTCCGCCGACGCTACATATATAGATTGATCAGATGGGCTATAGGCCAGTTGATAGAGTCCGTAGGCTAATTCTTTGCGTAACAGTCCGTCTTCCGTTAAGGAGCTTTGTTGTGCTAATTCGGGCGTTAGTGGCAAGGCGGGCGTTTTTATCGGCTCTGCCGCGCTGACCATCGTGCATAAACTCAACATCGCGGCAGCAAGAACGGATCGGTAGGACGAGTAGGGCAACACGACGTCTCCTAAATATTAATAGAAATGATTATCATTATAGGAAATAATATTAACTTTCATAGGCATGAAGGTGGGTAAATTGAAACGAGGACTACGATGAAGCGCCGAACAACACCAGATGAGTGAGCTAGAGCCGATTTGGCTTTTTGTTTAGTGACGCCCCGTAACGGTTCGTAGAATTCTCTTGCCTTGAATCTCGCTAAGCTAATAACGTGCGAAGTTCCGTTTGGTGTTGGCATACTCCGCTATTTTGGGGCGTACAACCACTACGCATACTCTTTATAGGGCAGCATGTGTTGATGGGTTGTAATGCTCCTGTTCAGGAGAATAGGATGAAAAAGTTATTAGCCGCGGCGGTGTTAAGCGTATTGCCCTTAACCCTTATTTCTACAGTTTCTGCGCAAGGTTTTAACGATAGTCCGCGTGGTGCTAGCGCAGGTGATGCAAGTGGACCGGGGCCTTCTAAGGCGAATAAAGACGGCGCGAGTAGTGCCGATATCATGAACAGCCATAGCAGCGGCACTAAAAGTGAAAAGCAGCAAGAGGGGCAGTCAGAGCATGCTACGCAATCCTCTACACCACGTCATAACGAGGGTGGGGATACAGCCAAAGAAATGAATGAGCAGGGGAAAGCAGCGTTGTCAGCAACGCCGTCTACCCCCTCAAAACAAAACGATTATAAATAAGGCAAACCGTTAACATCAGCACACCTTCTTATCCAGAGATGGTGTGCTGGGAGCATTGCAAGCGTTTGTCATGAACGGGGTTGATGATGCGCATGTTAGGGGCACTTTTAATTATTATCGGTGTAAATGTGTCGGTGGCATCTTTAGCGGGTGCGTTTTGGCACGCCTCGTTTGAGTGTGCTCAGCGTGCCTGTGATCAGGGGGCGGTAGGGTTATTTATCGAATTGTTATTTTCTATGGTCGGCCTGTTGTATTGGTTTGTTATTGCAGTGGGTCTTCTTGTGGTGTGGCGGGGCGTTAAATTACGGCAACGTTAGCAGGAAGGTTTGGGGGTGCCTCTTCATAGCCTCGTAACAAACAGTGAATATAGTGTGACTTCCCTCGGATATTTTGGAATGAACGCTATGTTTAAGCTCAAGATCACGGCACTGGGTGTGCTGATGGCGTTGGCCCCTTTAACTGCAAGCGCACTGGATTCGCGTTTTACTGACGCAGATGGCGATTTAGTAGCTGATGCACCGACAGACCCTGCAGAATGGGTTGATCCCTCTACCTTAGTGTTTGCCTATACGCCGGTGGAAGATCCCGCCGTATACAGCAAAGTGTGGGAAGAGTTTATTGATCATTTAGCTGAAACCACCGGTAAGCGTGTGCAGTTTTTCCCCGTACAAAGTAATGCAGCGCAGCTTGAGGCAATGCGTGCAGGGCGTTTGCACGTGGCGGGTTTTAATACCGGGTCCAATCCATTGGCAGTGAACTGCGCTGGTTTTGTGCCTTTTGCCATGATGGCGTCGGAAGACGACCGTTTCGGTTACGAGATGGAAATCATTACTTACCCAGACAGCGGTATTGAGAAAGTAGAAGATATTAAGGGTAAGCAGTTGGCCTTTACCTCTGAAACCTCGAACTCCGGTTACAAGGCGCCTTCCGCGTTATTGAAGCAAGAGTTCAACATGGAAGCGGGTAGAGACTTTACACCAGTGTTTAGCGGTAAGCACGATAACTCGATTTTAGGTGTGGCAAACAAAGACTATCCCGCGGCTGCCATTGCTAACTCGGTTAAAGGCCGCATGGAAGCACGCAACGTAGTGACGCCCGAGCAAACTAAAACCATCTATACCTCGCAAAGCTTCCCAACCACGGGTTATGGCTATGTATATAACTTGAAGCCTGAGTTGGCGGAAAAAGTTAAAGAAGCCTTCTTTAACTTCGACTGGGAAGGTACAGGGCTGGCTAAAGAGTTCAACAAAGCCGAGCCACCACAAGAGAAATTTATGCCTATTACCTATAAAGAGTACTGGCAAGTGGTGCGTTCCATCGACGAAGCGATGAACGTTAGCTACACCTGCAACTAATAGGGTAGGCCTATGCTTGAACTGCAAAATCTTGAAAAACGTTATGCCACGGGTGATCGTGCTTTGCAGGGGGTGAACCTGCATGTGGCAGCCGGTGAGGTGATTGGCTTAATAGGCCCTTCAGGGGCCGGAAAGTCAACATTAATTCGCTGTGTGAACCGTTTGGTACATCCCACTGAGGGCAGCGTATTGTTGCAAGGTAAGGACTTGCGAACTCTGTCTGCCGGAGGTTTACGTCAGGCTCGCTGTCAGATTGGAATGATTTTTCAAGAGTATGCCCTAATCGAGCGTCTAACCGTAATGGAAAACGTCTTGTCTGGACGACTGGGTTATATGCGTTTTTGGCCCAGTTGGTTCAGACGTTTTCCGCAAAAGGATATTACGCAGGCATTCGATTTA
>DATGRU010000027.1:0-10573 GCA_035303295.1 Paenalcaligenes sp. | reverse complement strand
GGCAAGTGTAGTCGTTCCCGCTCTTAAATTTGTGGTATTACTCATTCTTCTTTTCGATCAACGTTGGCGTGGACGCGTCGTACAACGTCAACGTACACGATCCTATGAAGTCATTGAGTTCATAGGGCAATGGTCAATGCTTGACGTCTTTGTCGTGGTGTTGATGGGGGCCATGGCTAATTTTCCGGGCCTCTCTCAAGTGATTGCAGGCCCAGCAGCGCTTAGTTTTGGTTTGGTTGTTGTGTTGACGATGCTGGCCACTTTAAGTTTTGATCCACGTGTTGGTTGGGATCAGCGGGCGCAAGCAGCGCAAGCTAATGAGCACCCTTCAAACCCGTCTTTTAATCAATTAGGTAAACAATGAGCGAACAAGAAAACGATAGCTCCGCTCCGGTGCGACCTGTCAGGCAGCCTCAACGTGTACGACGCGAATCGCGCATTTCGTGGGTTTGGCTGGTACCGATTATTGCCTTAATAGCAGGGTCATCATTGTTGTTTCGCGGTTGGTTCTACACTGGGCCCACTGTGACGGTTAGTTTTGCGTCGGCCGAAGGGCTAGAGGTTGGGCAAACGAAATTGCGCTATCGCGATGTGGTAATAGGGGATGTGACACAAATTACCGTAGCACCAGACCGCAAGCATGTGCAGGTGCATATACAGTTGAAAAAAGACGGCTCAGAGTTCATTACGCAAGCTGATTCCAAGTTTTGGGTTGTACGGCCGCGGTTGGGGATCAGTGGTGTATCGGGGTTAGGAACGCTGCTATCGGGTGCATACATCAGTGTGGATGCGCCGACAGAACTCGATGAAAATGCAGAAGTAGTGACTGAGTTCGAAGGCCTAGAACAGCCGCCTGAAATTAACAGTGCGCGGCCCGGTACACGCTTCACCTTAACGGCTCCTGATTTGGGCTCTTTGGAAATAGGCTCGCCCGTTTACTTTCAGCGCATTCAAGTGGGGCAGGTGATTGGTTATGGTTTGGACGAGAACGGGGAGGGGGTGCGCGTACAGGTCTTTGTGGATGCACCTAACGATCGCTTTGTAACGGATGCCTCACGTTTTTGGAATGTTAGTGGCATTAATATGTCGATGGATGCGACTGGCTTCTCGGTTAAAACCGCGTCGCTCGTGTCCGCTGTGGCGGGTGGGGTGGCATTTAGCCGAGGTGAGGACCTTGAAGCACCTAAAGCACATACGGATACCAAATTTGAATTGTTTGCCTCTGAAAGTGAGGCTTTAGCGGACCCTGATGGGGAAGCGGTAGAGGTTGAGTTTCACCTCTACCAGAGTGTGCGAGGTCTCTCGGTGGGTGCTCCTGTTGACTTTCAGGGCCTAGAGTTGGGGCACGTTAGCTCGATTGCGTTGCATATTGATGGAGAGCAACAGCGCTTTTATACAGTGGTAAAAGCCGATATTTACCCAATGCGCATGAAGGCTGTTTACGATTATGTGAAAGAGCATTCAAAGTCCGATAAAGACCCTTTACGCGTTTTGGTGAAAGGCATGGTTGATAACGGGCTACGTGGTCAAATGCGTGCTGCTAGCTTATTAACGGGACAACAGTTTATTGCGTTGGACTTCTTCCCAGATGCTCAGCCCGTAGATTTTGATGTTGAGCGTCGGCCAGTTCAACTGCCTGTGATTCGAGGTGATTTCGACCGTTTACAGCAGCAATTTACGAATATCGTTAACAAAATAGAGAATATGCCGCTTGAAGAAACAGCCGAGTCTTTGAACCAAGGTTTAAGTAGTCTTGCGGCGCTTATTCAGCAGTTGCAAGCAACCGTGGTGCCGGGTGTGGGCAATGCTTTAGAGTCTGCGGAAAGTGCCTTAGGCCGTATTGAGCAGCTGCTATCAGATGGTTCGCCTATGGCCTCGAATTTAGAACGGACCTTGTATGAAATGAATCGAGCCTTACGATCGTTAAACGATTTGGCTTCTGAGTTACAAAGTCAGCCATCGTCGTTGTTACGTGGGCGACAAGCCGATCAGTTACCGGAGTCACGTTGATGTTAGTGCGCAAAAGTTGTGGGTTATTGGTGTTGGCAGGTTTGCTGAGTGCGTGTGCTTCAGCCCCTACTACCCGTTATTTCAGTCTGCAGTCAGCGACACAGCAGGCGGTTGCGACGGAGGCCGAGGTTAGAGCCTTTGCAGTGCAAGGGGTGAATGTGCCCACTCAGTTAGATCGTCGTCAAATTGTACTCACCTTAGCCGACGGGCAGGGTGTTCAAGTACTAAACGATTATCAGTGGGCTTCGCCCTTAGCCGATGAAATCCATCAATCGCTTAGTGCTGAGTTAAGTCAGCGGCTAGGTGTGCCCAGTGCGCAATTAAGTCGCTCAGAAGATAAGCTGGCGTATTGGCGTGTGGATTTGACGGTGCAGCGCTTTGATACCGTGTACGAAGATTACGTACAGCAGGATATTTCGTGGCGTTTAAGCCCTGAGAATTTTGAAGGGAGCCCGCGCTTGTGCCGCGTTAGCTTACGTACTGAGGCAGGACAGGGGGTTGAAGGGTTGGTTCGAGCACACCAACAACTTCAACGTGACTTTGCAGGTGTGCTCGTGCAGCAAGTAAGTGGGCAGGATGTACACACCGTTAACCAGAACTCGCCCCATATTCTGGCCTTATCGTGCGCCTAAACGATGCGTTTATTGTTGGCCTGTACTGCCAAAGCCACCGTGCCCGCGTTGGCTTTGCTCAAACTCGTCAACCACTTCAAAGCTGACTTGCGCAATGGGTACGATGACCATTTGCGCAATGCGATCCATGGGCTTAACAACGAATGGCTGGTTGCTACGGTTCCATAAAGAAACCATCAATGGCCCTTGGTAATCGGAGTCGATTAAGCCAACTAAATTTCCCAACACAATACCGTGTTTATGGCCTAAGCCCGAGCGCGGCAACAGCATTGCAGCGTAATTTTCATCGCGCAAGTGCATGGCTAGGCCAGTGGGAATAAGTACGCTTTCATTGGGCGCCAAGTTTAAGTCGTTGTCGATGCAGGCGCGCAAATCAAGACCAGCAGAGCCGGGGGTGGCATAACGAGGAAGTTCAGCGCGCATGCGCTCGTCCAGAATTTTAAGTTCTACGGTTTGCATAAGTAAGTGAGACGGTTTAAAGCTGCTGAGCAATATAGTGGATCAGATCGCGAGCAGCCTGTAGTTTGTGTTTGGCGGGCCAGCTTTGGGTGCCGTGCTCGGTAAAAAGTGTTAGCTCGGTGTCGTCGGCGTTCATCGCACGTTGGGCTATATTACCGACTAAAAGAGGTACCCCTTTGCGTACACGTTTAGATTGAGCATGCTCAGCTAAGGATTCAGTTTCAGCAGCAAAGCCTACGCAATACGGGCCATTTGCGAGGGCCGCCACATCAGCCAGAATATCGGGATTTGTAGCAAATTCTAGCTGCGGTGCTTGTTGTTGAGCATTTTTTTTGATTTTTTGCTGACTTGCATTTTTAACATGCCAGTCTGCTACGGCAGCCACCCCGATAAATACGTCATTGTTGGCCGCATTGGCCATAACTGCGGCATGCATTTGGGCTGCGCTTTCTACGCTAATTCGGCTTACCCCGTAAGGGCTATCAAGGCTAACAGGGCCTGATACGAGCGTAACTGTGGCACCGGCCTCAAAGGCTGCTTGGGCTATTGCATAACCCATTTTCCCCGATGAGCGATTGCTAATAACGCGTACAGGGTCAATCGCCTCTACAGTGGGCCCAGCGGTGATCAGTACATTTTTTCCACGTAGGTGTTTAGGTTGAAAAAAAGCCCGTAATTCGCTGAGGAGTTGTTGTGGTTCAAGCATGCGGCCATCACCAATTTCGCCACAGGCTTGGTCACCACTAGCTGGCCCAAGAATATGTACGCCATCTTGTTTTAACAACTGAACATTGCGTTGTGTGGCGGGGTGAGCCCACATTTCGCGGTTCATGGCAGGAGCGATTAATAATGGGCAATTCCCTTTAGCGACACATAAGGTGCTAAGTAAATCGTCGGCAAAGCCATGAGCCAACTTGGCGATAAAATCGGTGCTGGCGGGTGCGATGAGTATGGCGTCAGCCCCTCGACTAAGCTGGATATGAGCCATGTTGTCGTTGGGGCGCGCATCCCATAGGTCGGTGTAAACTGGGCGACCTGATAAGGCTTGAAGCGTAACAGGGGTAATGAATTGCTGCGCGGCTTCAGTCATGACCACATCGACGGTGGCACCCAGATCTTTAGTGCGACGAAGTAGCTCGGCGACTTTGTAGCAGGCTACACCACCCGTTAAGCCAAAGATTAAGCGTTTATCGTGTAAGTCGAGCATAAGCAAAAACCTTTGCGCTAGTCAGAGGCGCGATCTTGAAGTCGCTGTCGGCGTATGCGTAGAAACTCATCAAGAATGAGGAGTATGGCACCACACGTGATGGCGATATCGGCAACATTGAAAGCGGGAAAATACCAGTCTTTCCAATAGAACAGCAGAAAATCAATAACGTGATCGTGCAATAGGCGATCAATAACGTTACCAACTGCACCGCCTAAAATGAGGCTTAAGGCTGCGCTGAGGACACGCTGTTCGGGTTGGCGGCGTAACCAATAAATAATAAAAAATGTAGCCACGGCGGCAATGGCGACAAAGAACCATTTTTGCCAGCCGGTGCCCCCGGCCAGAAAACTGAAGGCCGCGCCCGGATTATAAAGCAAGGTAAAGTCGAAAAACGGCAGTATATTCCAGCGTTCCGCATACATAAGAGTAGACTGGAAATACTGTTTGGAAACCTGATCAAGAACGACTAAAAAGGCAGCCAAAAGCAGCCAAAGCCAGAACTGGCGGTTCTGGCTTGCTGTGCTAGTAGAAGCAGGTTTAGGCATGTGAACGCTGCTCACCGTCACCGAATAAGTTATCGACGCATCGGCCGCATAAGGTGGCGTGGTCCTTATTCGAGCCTACATCGTCACGATGGTGCCAGCAGCGCTCGCATTTATCGGCTTGAGTTGCATTAACCACCACACGTAACTCACCACGATGCAACGTAGCACGGGATACGATCATGACAAAACGCAAATCATTGCCCAAGCTGTTTAGCAGCTCGTAATCATCACCGTCGGCATAAATATCGATTTCAGCGGCGAGTGAAGAGCCCACTTGGCCTGTGCTGCGCACGTCTTCAATACGACGCATAACCTCAGCACGAATAGCGCGTAGACGCGCCCACTTACCGCTAAGCGCTTCATTGCCTTCCACCGTAGGAATAGCATGGAAGAGCTCTGTGAAAATAGTGGGGCTGGCCGTTTCGTTGCGATGCAGGTCTTTCCACGCTTCTTCGGCGGTGAACGACAAAATCGGTGCCATCAGTTTTAGCAGCGCATGCGTAATGTGATACAGCGCAGTTTGGGCAGAGCGACGGGCCACACTATTGGGTGCAGCGGTATAGAGTCTATCTTTCAGAATATCCAGATAAAAAGCACCCAGATCTTCGGAGCAGAAAATTTGTAGGCGCGACACAATAGGGTGGAATTCAAAAACCTGATAACTGGCTAACAACTCTTTTTGCATTGACTCTGTCATCGCTAGTGCGTAGCGATCGATTTCAAGCATTTGCTCCATCGCCACGCCATGGCTCTCGATGTCAAAATCAGCAATATTACCCAGCAAAAATTTTAATGTATTGCGAATACGACGATAGCTTTCGACGACTCGCTTTAAAATTTCGTCAGAAATGGAGAGCTCGCCGGAGTAATCGGTAGAGGCAGTCCAGAGGCGTAAGATTTCAGCACCCATGGTGTCCGCTACTTTTTGTGGGCCAATTACGTTGCCCACCGATTTACTCATTTTGCGACCTTTACCATCAACCACAAAACCATGTGTCAACAGGGCTTTGTAGGGAGCGCGGCCATAGAGCATGCAGCCGGTAAGTAGCGATGAGTGGAACCAGCCGCGGTGTTGGTCTGAGCCCTCTAGGTACAAGTCGGCAGGCCAAGCCAGTGCGTCGGCATGCGATCCTTTGATTTCTGGATCGTTGTTGCCGCCCAAAACAGTGGCGTGTGTACTGCCCGAGTCAAACCACACGTCTAAGGTGTCGCGGTTTTTCTCGTAGTGTGCGGCATCAGCGCCTAAAAATTCGTTGATGTCGAGGTTTTGCCAGGCTTCAATGCCTTCTACCTCAATACGTTGGGCCACTTTTTCCATTAGCGCAGGCGTATCGGGATGCAGGTCGCCAGTTTCTTTGTGCACGAAAAAAGCCATGGGCACACCCCATTGGCGCTGACGAGACAGCGTCCAGTCGGGGCGGTTAGCGATCATGGCGTGTAGGCGAGCACGACCCCATGAAGGGTAAAATTCGGTGTTTTCAACCGCTTTTAAGGCCATTTCGCGTAGCGTGCTGCCAGAGGTGTTTTCTCGATCCATTCCGGCAAACCACTGGCTGGTAGCGCGGAAGATGACTGGGGTTTTATGACGCCAGCAGTGCATGTAGCTGTGTTGGAAGTCACTTACCTGAATAAGGGTGCCAGCCTTTTGTAAAGCGTCGACGATGATTGGATTGGCTTTCCAGATCATTTGTCCGCCAAATAACGGCAAGCTGTCAGCAAAAACACCATTCGCCATAACTGGCTTCAAAATATCGTCGTCAGCGAGCCCGTGCTGCTTGCAGATAATAAAGTCATCCACCCCGTAAGCGGGGGCAGAGTGCACCACGCCGGTACCCGAGTCGAGGGTAACGTACTCGGCTGCATACACAGGTGATAAGCGTTGATAGCCTTGATCTGCTTCGTAAAGAGGGTGCTTAAACTGAATGCCCTCTAACTGGGCACCTTGTGCGGTGGCGATGATGCGGCCTTCGACTTGCCATGTTTCCAGACAGCTTTCGACAAGGTCTTTGGCCAATAACAACAGTTGACCAGTGGCGCGCGGTGCTGATAGCTCGACTAAGGCGTAGTCAACCTCAGGGTGGACATTTAACGCTTGGTTCGAAGGGATGGTCCAAGGAGTGGTAGTCCAGATAACAATAGCACCGTCGGTCACCTGATCAAGACCAAAAGCAGCAGCCACTTTGTTGGGCTCAGCAAAGGGGAAAGCGACGTAAATGGAAGGGTCGGTGCGATCGGCGTACTCAACTTCGGCTTCGGCTAAGGCTGAGGCGCAGTCAAAACACCAGTTAACCGGTTTAAGCCCTTTAAATACGAAGCCCTTTTGCATAATGCGCGACAGCACACGTAGCTCGTCAGCTTCGTTGCTGTAGTTCATAGTGAGGTAGGGCTTATCCCAGGCGGCCAACACCCCTAAGCGTTTGAAGTCGTTACGTTGACTGTCAATTTGCTCTAGAGCGTAGGCACGCGCTTTAGACTGTACTTCGGCCACCGGCAGGTTTTTGCCGTGCTTTTTCTCGATTTGGATTTCAATCGGCATACCGTGGCAGTCCCAGCCCGGTACGTACTGCGCGTCAAAGCCCGCCATATTGCGGCTTTTAACAATAATGTCCTTCAAAATTTTATTAACGGCATGCCCAATGTGAATATCGCCGTTTGCATAGGGAGGCCCATCATGCAAAATGAATTTTGGACGCCCTTTGCTCGCTTCACGTATTGCTTTGTAAATGTGTGCTTCTTCCCATTCGGCAATCCATGCGGGCTCGCGCTTGGCAAGGTTTCCACGCATGGGGAAAGGAGAGTCGGGCAGGTTAAGGGTGTGTTTATAGTCCATGGGTTACGAAATACTCACGAGCGTAATGCACATCGTTGTCGATGGCAGCGATCATTGTTTGAAGGTCAGGGAATTTTTCTTCCTCTCGAACGAAGTCCAAGAGCTCAATCTTTATAAGTTTACCGTAAGCATCTATGTTGCAGTCCAGTAAATGAACTTCAAGCAAAAGGGTACCGGCTTCGGTTACGGTGGGGCGAACCCCTAAACTGGCGATACCATTCAGCACGTGGTTTGCTAAACCGTGTACGCGCACGACGTAAACACCAGATTTAGCAGCACATAATGGGGGGACTGCAACGTTAAGGGTAGGGTAGCCAATAGTACGCCCTAGTTGCTTTCCGTGAATAACGTGTCCACTTAATTGGTAAGGGCGGCCCAGTAGTGCGGCACTACGGGACATGTTGCCAACGGCAAGCGATGTGCGCAGTTCGCTGCTGGATACCCGACGGCCGTGCGCATCGACCACATCGTGAATGGTTTCGACTTGAAAGCCAAATTGATCACCGGCTTGACGTAAGGTATCGATATTACCGCTACGTTGATGTCCAAAACGGAAGTCTTCGCCCACAAGTAGCCATTTTGTGTTTAGCCCGTTAACTAACAACTGTTGTATAAAGTCTTCCGGGCCCATGTCGGCAAATTGTTGGGTGAATTTTGCCAGTACAATTTGCTGCGCTCCGTGGCTAGCGAGCAACGTTAGCTTATCGCGTAGGCTGCTAATTTGTGTAGGGATCAGTTCGGGACGATTCCCACGCTTAGCGAAATACTCCCGAGGATGGGGCACGAACGTCATAACAGTAGGGCTAAGGCCTCGTTGGGCGGCTTCGTGTCGCACACGTTCCAGAATGGCCTGATGGCCCGTATGTACACCATCGAAATTGCCAATGGTTACGGCACTTGCTTGTGTTGAGTCGTATCGAGGCAGGGTACGATAAATAGATAGGGCAGTATTCACGGGCAAGAGAGTTACAGTTTTACCGAATTATTTTAAGGAAAAGGTTTTGACGCATCACGCAGGAAGCTGTCGGTTTGTCATACTTATTTCGGGCCGCGGCTCGAATATGCAAGCGATTGTAGACACGGTAAGCGAAAATCAGCTTAATGCACAAATTTGCGCAGTTATTTCTAACAAAAAAGAGGCGACGGGCATAGAATGGGCACAGCAGCGCGGCATTAAAACGCATGTAGTAGACCACAAACAGTACCCCAATCGCGAGGCTTTCGATGACGATCTTGCCACAGTCATCGATCTTTATCAGCCGGATTATGTTTTACTAGCGGGTTTCATGCGCGTGCTAACAACGAAATTCGTTACGCGTTATGCGCAACGGTTAATCAATATTCATCCTTCATTGTTGCCTTTGTTCCCCGGTTTAAACACGCATCAGCAGGCTATTGATGCGGGAATGCAGTGTCATGGGTGCACAGTACATTTTGTCAGCGCCGAGCTTGATAGCGGCCCTATTATCGCCCAAGGCGTTGTGCCTTTACATAGCGGTGATACGGCCGATGTGCTGGCAGCGCGGCTTTTGCGGAAAGAGCACGAGGTTTACGCGGAAGTGGTTAAATGGCTAGCCCAAGGGCGTGTCACGTTACAGGGTGAGCGTGCCGTAAAGGTTCAGGGCATCGCATCCCGTGCGTTTATTTAGTATGACGTTTATTTATCTTAGCGAGTTGTAGTATGTCTCAAAATTCACCGGCTAAAGGCCCAGATCGCCATCGTAAGGGTGCGGGTCGTGTGTCACGCAGTAAAACGCGTGCTACTTCGCCTATGGGCTCAGCGCCTAAATCTGTAGCCGAGCGTCGCGTCGAGCAAGTTAGTCAGGTGCTAGGAGAAGTGTTGCAATGGAAACAGCCTGCCGATGCCTGTCTGTCGACGTGGATGCGTGCCCATAAAGGGATGGGGGCCCGAGATCGTGCTGAAGTGACCGAGGCTGTTTTTGATGTGCTACGGCATTTGCGGCGTTACCGTCATTATGCGGAAAGTGGGCAGGGCAGTTCGAGCCGTCGCCTTGCTATTCTTGGTCTCTCTACGGTGGTCTCATCTGAGTTTTTGCAAACAGCATTAACGCCCCAAGAACAAGATTGGTTAGCGCATACCCAACATATTCCACAAGACCAGCTTCCTAACGCTATCCGCTATAGCTTGCCCGATTGGCTTGAAAGCGAGTTGTCTCAAATGCAGGATCCTTGGTCTTTGGCCGAGGCCTTGAATCAAAATGCGACGTTAGACTTGCGTGCCAATCCCTACAAAATTGATCGCGAGGCTTTGCTTTCAAAGCTGAATGAAGGGCCTGCAAAGCGTTTTAATCCAGTGGCGACACCCTATTCACCATGGGGAATTCGTGTTGAATCGCGCCCGTATGTGGCGAAATGGTCAGAGTTCGAAAAAGGTGAGTTAGAAGTACAAGACGAAGGTAGTCAGGTATTGGCGGCGTTGGTCGCACCTAAACGTGGTGAAATGGTGATTGATTTTTGCGCTGGGGCTGGCGGTAAAACACTGCTATTGGGCGCAATGATGCGCTCTACCGGTCGTCTTTATGCTTTTGATGTGTCCGCAGCTCGATTGGCACGTGCGAAGCCACGCTTTGCTCGTAGCGGCCTATCTAACATTGTGCCCGTGGTTGTGAGCGAGGCAAATGACCAACGGGTTAAGCGCCTACATGGTAAAGCGCATCGTGTATTAGTGGATGCGCCGTGCAGCGGGTTGGGAACTTTGCGTCGTAATCCCGATGTTAAGTGGAGACAGCATCCCGATGCTATCCACGATTATGTTGCGTTGCAGCAAAATATTTTGCAACGAGCTTCCCATTGCGTGGCACCCGGTGGTAGGCTTGTTTATGCAACATGCAGTATTCTGACCAAAGAGAACGAGGATCAAGTTCAG
>DATGRU010000026.1:0-7531 GCA_035303295.1 Paenalcaligenes sp. | reverse complement strand
TCAATTCGAGGACGGATGGGTGTCGTCTTAACGCTGGTAGTGCTGATTGCGGTGGGGGTGCTTGCGGTAGGCATGGCGGTCATGCTGCGGGCCGAGCGCGACTTCCGCACCTTAGCTCAAGATCGTATTCCAGCAGTAGCACTAGCGGGTGAGCTAGCTGAAGCCACCGGAGAGCTGGCTGCGTTGGCGATGCAAATGGTGGCAGATCCAGCGTTACCCTCTGCGTCGATACAGCGGGCAATGGATAACGCAGCCCAAGCGGTAGAGACTGTGTTGGCATCACCTGTGCTGCAGGCCCTACCCGAACGGGTCGCTACACACGAAACGCTGGTAACTACTGAGCAAGCGCTGCGTCGGGCACTGATGAGCTTTAGCCGAATCAGTACTGAGTTGGCTCGTCACGATCAGGAGCTTGCGCGGCTAGGGGCGGAGTTACGTTGGGTGCATGCGGATGTACAAGACCAAGTGCAGGGCATTCTGAGCGATTTATCGTTCAATATGGACACGCAATTAGCCGCTTTAGTGGGTGGTCTTGATGCGCAAACGCGAGAAGCGGCTGAACGTATGTTGAGTCGAGATTGGCTATTACGCGATCGCATTCAGCAGATCGGATCGGAGGCGGCCACCTTAACGGCCATACTGTTACAAGCGCGTGTTGCCGATAGTGTAGATGCCTTAGAACAAGCGCGAGGTCTAGGGCGGGATACCTTAGATGGCTTAGCGCTAGCGCAGTTAAATCTGACACCACGTGTTGATATTGCTTTGTTGGTGCAAGCGTTAGAACGATTAAAAAGGATGGCGGCGGGTGAGAATAATGTGTTTGGTTTACAGCAGCAGCGTTTGGACTTACACCGGGCTGCCGTTACTGAACTTCACTTCGCACAATCCAGTTTGGCGCAGATGCAAGCGGCACTGACTGATTTAGGGCGGTTTGAGCGTATTGGAGCCCAACAAAGTGCGGATGCGGCTGCCTCGGCCATACGCACAGGTTCGCTTAGTTTGGGCCTCATTACCTTATTTGGCGCCTTAGCTACCGCCGTGATTCTGGCGGTATTTGTGCACCGCCGTATTTTATTGCGAGTGGAAGCCTTATCGGTGAAATTGCGACGTATTGCCCAAAATGAGCATACAAACGCCGTTCAGTTTGGGCCGCCGTCGTTGCTGGAATCAGCAAGAGGCGATGAAATCGCTGCAATGGAAGAGGCGGTAGAGGTGTTTAGGGATTCGGTGCGTGAGCGTCAACATGCTATCGAGCGGCTAGAGCACACGCAGCGAGAGCTGGTGCAGGCGGGAAAAATGGCGGCCTTAGGACAAATGTCGGCTGCGATAAGCCATGAAATCAATCAGCCTTTGGCGGCGATCAGTCATCGCTTACATAACTTGGTTGCAGCGCACCCTGATGCAAAGCCCGCTATTGATCGGATTGAGGCGTTATTACAGCGAATCACGCGTACCATTGGGCATCTACGCCGTATCGCCCGACGTTCCGAACATAAGAATCGTAAAGTACTACTGACTGAACCCCTACAAGCCGCTCTGGAATTATTGGATTTCCGACTCAAACATGAAAACGTAAAAATAGAGTGTGACGACGTTGGCGCGTTAATGGTGGCTGGGGACGAAATTTTACTTGAACAAGTATTGCTAAATATTCTGGCCAATGCGTTGGATGCGATTGCAGCGCGTGAAACAGGCTCCGATCCCGGTTTAATACGGGTGGAAGTGCACGATGGTGATCCCATTTGTCTAGTGATTCGTGACAATGGGGTGGGCCTTGGAGGGCAGAGTGGTCAAGCACTGACTGACCCTTTTGTAACGAATAAAGAACCGGGCAAAGGGCTGGGTTTAGGTTTATCGATTGCCTTTAACGTCATGCAGGATATGGGCGGGCATTTAGAAATTAATCAACAAGCGCAGGGCGGGGCCGCGGTGCGGCTGCGTTTAAAGCGTTGGCGGGAGGACGGTAATGGGTAGTGCAGCGCAAATCATACTGGTGGAAGATGACGCTGATCTTAGGTTAGCCACGATTGAGACCCTAAACTTGGCAGGGTTTGAGGTGCATGCTTTTGAGACGGCGGCACCTGCGCTAGCAGTGCTTCATGCGGATTTTCCCGGAGTGATTTTGTCGGATTTACGTATGCCGGGTATGTCAGGCCTCGATTTTCTGGATTACGTTCGAAAGCACACCCCAGAGGTGCCATTCATATTGATTACGGCGCATGGCGATGTACCGGCTGCGATTCGGGCAATGCGTGGTGGTGCACACGATTTTTTAGAGAAGCCTTGCCCACCAGAGCTTATGTTGGATGTGTTGCGACGCGCTTATGCCATGCGCACGCTGCAGTTGGAAAACCGGCGTTTACGCGATCAGTTAACGCGTGATGGCACGTTACAAGAGCGATTAATGGGCAAGGCACCCGCCATCCAAGCCCTACGCCAACAACTGCAACGTCTAGCGGATGTGCAGGTGGATTTATTGGTAGTGGGTGAGACCGGTACCGGTAAAGAGTTGGTTGCGCGTACCTTGCATGAGTTGTCGGCTCGGGCCGGCGCGCCTTTTGTTGCGATTAATTGCGGAGCGCTAACAGCAAATGATATTGACCGCGAGTTGTTCGGTACGCAGGAAAGTTTAGGGCTGGTTGCTCGAGCTGAAGGGGGAACCTTATACCTGGATGAGCTTGAAGCGATGGACGATGGCTTACAGGTGCGCTTGTTGCGTTTGCTGGATGCCCGAGAAATTACCCCGCTGGGGGCCGCACCACGTGCAGTGGATATGCGTATTGTGGGCAGTGTGAAACATGAGCCCTCCAAACTGATGGCGGAAGGGCGGTTGCGCTCCGATTTATATCACCGTTTTAATGCCAGCTTGCACTTGCCCCCGCTACGAGAGCGCGGGGAAGATGCTTTACTGCTAGTGTCGCACTTTGCGGGCGAGGCAGCGGCACGCCATGATCTACCTAAAGTACGTATTGATGAGGCATTACGACGTCGTTTAGCTTGGCACGATTGGCCGGGCAATGTACGTGAAGCGCGGAATTTGGCGGAACGATTGGTTATCGGTATGGATCCGGGTCTGCCACAAGCTATTGCGGGAGAGAGCACACGACCAAGTTTTGATGCAGCCATGGCTGAATTTGAAGTGCGTTTGCTGCGTGCCGCCTTAATCGAAACAGGCGGACGAAAAACGGAAGCAGCCAAGTTGTTAGGTATTCCTCGCAAACGACTTTACTTGCGCTTACGTCATCATCAGATGTTAGAGCCTACAGAAGTGGGTCAAAATTGACCCATCCCACGTGTCGGGATTAACTCATTTTTTCGTTTAAAAACAAGGGCTTGCCTAATGTTTTTGCTTGGTGCATAGTGACTCCGTATAGATGGCGAGTGTGTACCTAAAAAGATAGTCCATCTGACAAATCGCATCGCATTTTTGCAACGCATTGGAGGAGTAAATGAAAAAAATCCTGACCTTAAGCGCTACGGCAGCGTTATTGATGTCGTCGGCCATGGCTTTTGCTGACACCGTAACGGTGGTCACGTCTTTTCCCCGTGACATGACTGACCCATTTAAGAGTGCTTTTGAAGCAGCGCATCCGGGCACAACGCTGGAAGTAGTAAGCCGCAACACGAATGCTGCCGTTGCGCATTTAAAAGAAACACGTAGCGCCAATACCGTCGATCTGATGTGGGCGTCGGCTCCTGATGCATTTGAAGTATTAAAAGATGAGGGTCTGCTGGCTAAAGTGGATGTGCAATCTGAAGGTATTCCCGATGCGATTGGCGGTTACCCACTTAATGATGCTGACGGCACTTATTTTGGTTTCGCTGCGTCGGGTTACGGCA
This sequence comes from Paenalcaligenes sp., assembly GCA_035303295.1. Taxonomy (GTDB): domain Bacteria; phylum Pseudomonadota; class Gammaproteobacteria; order Burkholderiales; family Burkholderiaceae_B; genus Paenalcaligenes. The sequence continues at coordinate 3,691 of DATGRU010000026.1, read as the reverse complement.
TTATGTATAACACCCGTTATATTGCCGCCAACGATTTACCCATTGCGAATGAATGGGAAGACCTGATGCGTCCCGAGTATAACGGCCATGTTGCGATGTCCTCGCCATCGCGTTCCGGTACGACACACCTTACTGTTGAGACCGTGTTGCAGGGTGAAGGTTGGGATGAGGGTTGGGCCACATGGAAATGGATTGCGGGCAACATGAATACGGTGACCGAGCGTAGCTTTGGGGTACCTGATGCGGTGAACTCGGGTGCTACAGGCTTTGGTATTGTGATCGACTTCTTTGGCTTAGCCTCTAAAGCGTCCGGTTTTCCTGTTGATTTAGTTTACCCAAGTGTTACGGCTATCGTGCCAGCAAACATTGGTGTGATTGAAAATGCACCCAATCAAGAAGGTGCTGTGAAGTTTGTGGAGTTCTTGCTTTCTCCAGAAGGTCAGCAGGTGCTGTTGAATCCAGCCATTATGCGTTTGCCGGTTAATCCTAAAGCGTATGAGAATGCGCCGGATGGCTTCCCTAACCCCTTCGCAGACGATTTTGCTCCGGATGCGATTGAGTTCGACGTGGACATGTCGGGCGAACGGTATAACTTGGTGAATTCATTGTTTGATGTATTGGTGACCTATCGTTTAAACGATTTGCGTGAGGCGGTGGCTGCTGTACAAAAAGCCGAGGCCAAGCATGCTAACGGGGGTAACGATGAAGCAGCGGCGCTTATTGCTGAGGCCCGCTCCTTAATTGAAGCCATGCCAATTACCGAAGCCGAATCGCTGGATCCCAGTTTCACGCAAGTGTTCACCACCTCGCGTGCTAAACCCGAAACGGAAGTGATGGGTCGTCAAGCTGAAGTGGAACAAGCGTGGGATAGTTTTGCGGTAGGGAATTACCGTAAGGCCCGCGAACTGGCCCAACGAGCCGCCTCGTTGTAAACGATGTGTCAGGCATCGTAGCCTGATTGGCTGGCGGTGCGGGCTACGTGCCCGCCCGTCTTGCTGAGGATTCATGAGATGACGGATTCAACTGCTTCTACGCTTTCTCGCGGCCGCTTTAGGCTGTTCCCGCAGCAATTGTCGGGTACGGCAGTGGCTGGGATCTTGATTGCTATTTTCTTGATGGCCTTTTTAATCCTGCCCGTGGCGCAGGTGATTTATGTGGCCTTCTTAGATGCACGAACGGGTGTCTTCACCCTGCAAAATTTTCAGGATTTTTTTAATACCTCGTTATTCCGCGAGAGCTTTGCTAACTCGTTTTATGTGTCGGCAATGTCGGTGGTGGTGGCCACAATTATTGCGTTGCCGCTTGCTTACATTACCACCCGATTTAATTTTGCTGGCACGGCAGCGATTCAAGCCTTGGGAATTATCCCACTGATTATGCCGCCCTTCGTGGGGGCGGTGGCGATGTCGCTACTGTTTGGGCGTAATGGCACGATTAACTTACTGCTTAACCAATATTTCGGATTTCGCATTCCTTTCATGGAGGGTTTGTCGGGTGTTATTTTGGTGCAGTCCGTCCATTACTTCCCATTCATTTTGATTAATCTGTCGGCCAGTTTGCGCAATATCGACCGGTCAATGGAGGAAGCAGCCCAAAATTTGGGTTCGTATGGCATGCGCTTATTCCGACGCATCGTGTTTCCATTGGCCATGCCGGGTTATTTGGCCGGTGCGGCACTGGTGTTCATCAAAGTGTTTGATGATCTGGGAACGCCACTACTGCTAAACGTAAACACCATGTTGGCGCCGCAAGCGTATTTGCGTATTACTGGGGTGGGCATTAACGACCCCATGGGCTATGTCATTTCCTTTATTTTGGTGGCTTTCTCGGTGTTCTCGCTGTGGGCATCCTTCCTGTTCATGCGAGGTAAAGACTATGCAACTGTACAAAAAGGGGGCGGTGGCCTATCGCGCCGCGACCTAAAAACCAGCGAGAAATGGCTGGCATGGGGGGTAATTGGTGTCATTCTTGCCTTAGTGCTGTCGCCGCATTTGGGTTTGGTGTTGTTGGCCTTCGGTACTATTTGGTCATTTTCACCCTTACCCGATGGCTATACCTTGCAGCATTTCACGACCATCTTTACGCAGTCTTCTCAGTACGTGTGGAACACCCTAATGTATGCCGGTACGGCCGCTGTGATTGATGTGATTTTAGGCAGCGCCATTGCTTACATCGTGATTCGCACCAAATTGCCTGGGCGGAAGTGGCTAGATTACATGGCAACCGCTGCACTTGCTGTACCCGGCGTTGTATTGGGGATTGGGTATTTACGTATGTTCCATACGGTAGAACTACCCTTTGGTTTGGGGAAAATGTCGAGCTTTTGGGGCATCATCATTGTGGCGCTGGCTGTGCGGCGTTTGCCTTATGCTTTGCGTGCGTGCATGGCAGCGTTGCAACAAGTGTCGCTGTCGCTGGAAGAGGCGGCAGAGAGTCTGGGCGCGTCGCGCACAAGTACCCTCCGACGCATTGTGGTGCCGTTAATGACGGGCGGTATCTTGGCTGGTTTTGTCACCAGCTTTGCTACAGCGGCGGTTGAGTTGTCTGCCACCATTATGTTGGTGGCCCGCTCTTCTGATGCGCCGTTAGCTTACGGTATTTATCTCTATATGCAATCACCTGCTGGGCGAGGGCCAGGGGCCGCATTGGGTATTTTGGCTGTGGTCATTGTGGCGGTGGGCACCTACCTTTCACAGCGTATTATTGAGCGCGAACGTGCGCGACAAACGATGACCGGTAACGGGCAACATTGAGTTTCGGAGACCACGTATGAGTTCGAGTAAAGCAGGCATCCGCATTGAAGATCTGCATCTGTCTTTCGGGGAAACCAAGGTGCTGGAAGGCATCGATATGGTCATTGAGCCGGGTGAGTTCTTTGCGTTTCTGGGGCCATCAGGATCAGGGAAATCGACGCTGTTGCGAGCCATCGCGGGCTTTGGCCCCAAGCCGCGTGGCCGTATATTAATTGGCGATCGCGATGTGGCCGACTTACCACCATGGAAACGAAACGTTGGCATGGTGTTTCAGTCGTATGCATTGTGGCCGCACATGACGGTGCGCAAAAATGTTGCGTTTGGTCTAGAAGAACGTAAATTACCCAGCAAAGAGATCGCCCCTAAAGTTGAAGCGGCGCTGGACACCGTGGGCTTGCTGCACTTAGCAGACCGCATGCCGGCTCAGTTATCCGGGGGGCAACAACAACGGGTAGCCTTGGCCCGCACCATTGCGATCGAGCCACAAGTGTTATTGCTTGATGAGCCCTTATCAAATCTGGACGCGGCGTTGCGCGTGCAAATGCGGCGGGAATTATTAGCACTGCAGCGTAAGCTGGGTTTAACCACTATTTTCGTTACCCACGATCAAGAGGAGGCGAATACCACCTCTGACCGCATGGCGGTGTTAGACAAAGGGGTGATCCAGCAAATTGGTACGCCACAAGAACTGTATGATCACCCAGCTAACCCGTTTGTAGCAGGGTTCTTGGGTACGGCCAATATTGTTCAGGGGACCCTGCAAAATGGTGAGTTTGTGACGGCAGGCGGGCAGCGTTTGGCGGTGAGCAGTGCGGTGCCGAATGCTAACCGCATCGTGCTGCGCCCGCAAAACATTCATTTGTCGGCCACGCAAGAGGGTATGGCGGCTACCGTGGCCCATCGCGAGTTTCTAGGTAGCCAAATTCGTTACTTGGTTG
>DATGRU010000025.1:0-11652 GCA_035303295.1 Paenalcaligenes sp. | reverse complement strand
GGTTTGGCCTGATAAGGACTGGTTTGCCGCCGTTTCAGCCTCACGTTCATCAACCGTAACGCCTGAACGCAATAGCTGCATAATCGCCGTGCGATTATGGGGTTCGGCAAAAAAATGTGCGATAGAAGCTGCCACCACTGGCCCCACTTCTGGAACACTAAGTAAGCCTTCTTCATCCGCCTCCATCACATTTTCTAGGGTGCCATAGTGTCTGGCAACATCGCGGGCGGTAGTTTCGCCCACATGACGAATCCCTAAGGCATACAGTAAACGTGCCAAGCTCGGCTGTCGCGCCTTATTAATCGCATTCACCACATTTTCGGCCGACTTGCGCCCCATGCGGGGTAGAGACAGTAACTCTTCCACGTTTAAAGTATAAAGATCGGCCAGCGTTTTAACACGTTCGGTGTCCACCAATTGCTCGATCAGTTTCTCGCCCACGCCATCAATATCTAAAGCCTTGCGTGATACCGCGTGGGCTAGACTTTGTTTGCGTTGGGCGGCACACACCAAGCCACCTGTACAGCGCGCAATCACCTCGCCTTCAGGCTTTTCAATGGCTGAATCACATACCGGACAGGTGTCCGGCATAATAAAGGCTTGGGTATGCTCGGGCCGTAACTCAAGCACAGGGCGCAGAACCTCTGGAATTACATCGCCTGCACGGCGAATGATAACGGTATCCCCGATGCGTACATCTTTACGACGAATTTCATCCTCGTTATGCAGCGTCGCATTGGTTACCGTTACCCCACCCACAAACACCGGCTTTAAGCGTGCTACGGGGGTAATTGCACCGGTGCGCCCTACCTGTACATCGATACCCACTAATTCGGTGGTGACCTCTTGGGCTGGATACTTGTGTGCAATCGCAAAACGCGGGGCGCGGGCCACATAACCCAAAACACGTTGTTGGTGTAGGTAGTTAACTTTGTACACCACCCCATCGATATCAAAGGGTAAATCAGCACGCGCTTCTTCAGTACGCCGATAGAAGTCTAGTAGGCCATCTACCCCTTTAACAACGGTATGGGCGCGGTGAACGGGAAAACCCAAACGCTGTAACCACATAAGCATTTCAGCCTGTGTCGCGTAAGGCTCGGCTGGCTCATGGTTTAACTGGGCCAGTAAATCGTGCTGTGGACTGGGTTCTGCCACACTGATTTCACCCCAGCCGTAAGCATAAAACCGCAAACGACGCTGAGCAGTGATGCGTGGATCCAGCTGGCGCAAACTACCAGCAGCTGCGTTACGCGGATTCACAAACGGCTTTTCACGACGTCGCTCTTGCTGACGGTTAAGCTCTGCAAAATCAAGGTGATTCATCAGCACTTCACCACGTACCTCTAGCACAGCCGGCCACGTAGTGGGTTTACCCAGCAACCCTAACGGTACCGAAGGAATAGTGCGAATATTCGACGTAATGTCTTCGCCGGTTGCACCATCACCTCGGGTCGCTGCACGCACCAATACACCGTGCTCGTAACGCAAGCTAACCGCTAAACCATCAAACTTGTATTCAGCGTTATATTCAACCTGCTCGTCAGGCCCGATTAAGCCTGAAGCGCGCAAGGTATCGCCCACACGCTTATCGAAAGCGATTAACTCGTCGTCTTCAAAGGCATTCCCCAACGACAACATCGGTACCGAATGAGCAACCGTGTCAAAACCTGCCATGGGTGCTGCGCCAACGCGCTGCGTAGGTGAATCGGGTGTTACCCATTCTGGGTGTTCTGCCTCGAGAGCCTCCAGCTCCCGCATCAAGCCATCGTATTGTGCATCACTGATGGTGGGCGCATCCAACACATAGTAACGATGATTGTGTACTCGAATTTCTTGTTTTAAATCGTCTAAACGTAACCTGCTCACGCAAACACCCTTGCCGTACGTGACTCACCCGCAATGAATCCCGCTTTTTCCAACCGCTGATACATAGCGAAAAGTTGCACATCAATATTATGGTCGGCACTTTCTGGCAGTGGACGACCCTGATCATCTAGCAGCTCGCCCCCTAAACGCAATGCCAAGTCGCGCCCGACGCAAGCCATGCGGCTAAACGCCTGCTCGTCGGCTGGGCTGTTAGGAAGATCAAGCAGTAAATCGATACGCTCGATGCTGGCCGACTGCACTTCATCCGCCAATAGCCCATCAAACAGCACACTAAAGCGCGGAATGCCGGAATCAGCCAACCAAGCTAACTGACGACCATAATCAAGAAACCCTGCGTCGCGCACCACAGCAAGCACCTGCTGAAACGCCATGGGACCCGAAAAACGCAGGCTTAAACCCACCTGAGCGTCTAGCTCGGCACACAATGCATCCAATTGCTGGGCTCGACGTACCACATCATCTTGTTCAGGCCCTTCGACCGTGGCATCAAAATCCTGTGCCACACTTTCAGCCGCCGACCACAAGCGAGACCATTCTATGGCTGTTAAAGGCCCTGAACGATTCGCCAACAACACGGCTAACTGCATCGAACTATAGTGTTCTTCCGCCAATAGTTGGGTACGCTGCATCCCATCTTCAGTGGTTGCAAAAAAACGTAGAGGCTTGGCATCGGCACGTAAGTGGTTATGCAAGACTTGTGCCAGCTCTTGTCCGGTTACGGGGGAACCAAAGCTGATATCGATCACGGCTTCACAGGCAGCGTCCACCTCATCTACGCTATCAACCGCGCTTTCTTTTAACGAATCGGCAATACGCACAGTGGGTTCTTTACGTACCGTGGAACTGGCCACATGGCTCATCAACGGATCGTTATCATCTTCAGGGAACTGCTCCTGCATTTGCTGACGGATTCGACGGTCTTGCCACCAATTAAACAGCAGCACAAGGGCGATGATAATAACGCCTAAAGAAATCAAACCAATCTGTAAATCACTCATAGTGCGATCCGTATAAATAAAACCTTGTCCATGACCTGCTTAGGCTTCAGCCATTTGCATAGCAGACTCGACATCTACCGCAACGATACGCGAAACCCCTTGCTCTTGCATGGTAACCCCAACTAACTGCTTCGCCATATGCATTGCTATTTTATTGTGAGAAATGAATAAAAACTGTGTCTGCTCGCTCATGCTGGTAACTAATTGAGCGTAACGCTCTGTATTGGCATCATCAAGTGGGGCATCTACCTCATCCAGTAAGCAAAACGGCGCCGGATTAAGTTTGAACAACGCGAACACTAAAGCCGTAGCGGTTAAGGCTTTCTCCCCGCCGGAAAGCAAGTGAATCGTGCTGTTACGCTTACCCGGCGGCTGCGCCATGATTAACACGCCCGCATTTAATACGTCGTCGCCACTTAAACTTAGCTTGGCTTCACCTCCGCCAAATAGCTTAGGAAACAACTCACCAAAATGGGTGTTCACAGCATTGAAGGTACCCATTAATAAATCGCGGGTTTCTTTATCAATTTTGCGAATGGCGTCTTCAAGAGTTTCAATCGCTAAGTTCAGATCAGCGTGCTGTTCGTTTAAATACCCTTGGCGCTCTTGGGCGGCTTTGAGCTCTTCTAAGGCTGCTAAGTTAACCGCACCTAAGGCATCAATTTGCCGAGAAATGCGCTGCACTTCAGCTTGTAACCAGCCCAAACGCTGCCATTGCTCGCTTTTCTCGCTGAGCATCTGAGCAATGGCGGAACGGTCCACCTTTCGCTCATCCAATAACTGACTGTACTGCTCGACCGATAAGCGAGCTGCCTGCTCTTGCAGTTGTAATTCAGTCACTTGCTGACGCAGCGGTTCCAACTCTTGCTCTTGACCGCCTTTCTCGGCTTCCGCTTCACGTAGCTCTGCAGCCACCGTATCCAAGCGCTGGCGGGTCACCAACAAATGCTCTTCGCACTCTGCTCGCCGCTCTAAGGCCTCTTGCAGCCCAGCTTGAGTTGGCGCAGCATCCATTTCGATCAGCTCACCTTGTAAGCCTTGCAGTTCGCCTTGAGCACGTAGCAATTGCTCTTGAGCTAGGCGTTGAGTGCGATATAACTCTTGATGGCGAGCTTGCAGTAAGCGCTCTGCATGCTGCGCCTCTTGCACGACACGTTCGCGATCGCGTAATTGATAACGCGCCTCCTCCAGCGACCCATTCACTTTTTCACATGCCTGCTCTGCTTCTTCGAACTGCTCTCGTACTTGATCAATCTGCTCGCTTACTTGTTCTTGCTCTAGCTCGTTTTCCTCTACTTGCGCAATGAGAGTTTCTTGGCTGTAAGCGATTTCATCCAGCTCGTCCTGCAATCGGTTCATGCGCTCGTTAGCCTGCTGCGACACCTGCTGCAAACGGGCATGCTCCATTTGCACGCTATGTAAGCGAGAGGTTAGTTCGGCCATACGCTGACGCACACTGGGCAACCGTAGCGACACCTGCTCCCGTTGCTGATGAGCCTGTTGGCGACGCGTCTCAGCTTCGTCCACCGTAATCTTGCTTGCCTTAAGCTCTTTATGAATATTTTGAATCTCTTGTTGGCGCGCTAGCACACCAGCCTGAGCATGATCCGGCGCATAAAACCGCACCGAATTAGCATCGACACAATGTCCCTGCGGACAAATAAAACGCTGCCCTACTGATAATTCTGCACGTTGGCTTATTGCCTGTTGTACATCATCGCAAATTAAGGTGTCCGCTAACCACTGATTGATCAAGCGCTGTAAGTGGGGGTTAGACACATTAATCTTATGGCTTAAGCTGCGTACGTCATTTGCTTGTTCACCCTCAAGTTCGGGGAAAGCGAAGAAACTCACACGTGACGGTGGGGGCTCATTCAGTAGCGGCAATAAATCGTTCAAATCGCTTAATTGCAATGCCGTCACACGGTCACGTAAGGCTGCCTCGACCGCGGTTTCCCAACCACTGCTAATGTTTAATTGCTGCCACAAGCGCGGCCTTTCAGCCAACTGATTCGTTTGCAGCCACGGCTCTAGCTTATCTTGCCGCTGTACATCGGCTTGTAACTGCTCTAATGCAGTCAAACGGGCTTCTAGCTTTGCATGCTGAGCTTGTCGGGTTTGCAGTTCACTTTGGGCCTGACGATAGTGCTGCTCAAGTTGCGGCAACTCGGCTTCAAGTGCCTGCAATTGCTGCTGTGCTTCATCTAATTGAACAGATAACTGCGCTTGCTCGCCTTCTAAATGCTGCAAATCGTCTGATTGCGGTAACTGCAATTCATTTTTTTCTTTTTCTAGGCGCTCTTGTCTAACACTTAGCTGCTGGGATTGCCGTGTTAAATCGGCCGCTGTTTGTGCCGCTAAAGCCAGACGTTGCTCTAGACGAGACAGCGTAATCCGAAGCTCATCGCGTTGGGTTGCCAAGCGCCGCATTTGCTCTTCCATTTCAGGCAAATGGTCGTGCAGGTGCTCAGTGTGGGCCTGAGCCTCCACAATGTTCGCAGCTGCTTCTTCCAACTGCTGGGCTAAGGCCTCGAGCTCTTGCTCACTATGTTCTTTCTGCTCGGTCCACTCGGCTTGCTGAGCCGTTAGCTGTTCTTGCCGGTGGGCCAAACGCTCTCGCGCATCGACCGCATGGCGGATTTCTGCTTCCAAACTGCTAACGTTAGCACCAGCCTCGAACAAAGCGGTTTGCGCTGCATGAACCTCGTCACTGACCGTGTAATGCGCTTGCCTTAAACTTTCTATCTTGGTTTCAAGCGCTCGCGCACCACCAATCACCGCCTCTAGGCGTGTTTGTGCCTGCTGAATAGCCACCGACTTTTTCTGTCTATCATCGTGCGCATGGCTTTCACGCAACCACCACAATACGTGTTGTTTTAACTCGCCCTCTTCTTGCAACGCCTTGTAATGCGCGGCCACCTCAGCCTGCTGACCTAAGCGCTCAAGCTGCGCATCAAGTTCTTGCAGAATGTCTTCCAAGCGCACCAAGTTTTCTCGGGTGTCAGCAAGGCGATTCTCGGTCTCGCGTCGGCGTTCTTTATAACGCGAAACCCCAGCGGCCTCTTCTAAATACACGCGCAGTTCTTCAGGCTTGGCTTCAATCAGGCGATTAATCATGCCCTGCCCGATAATGGCATAGCCACGCGCACCCAAACCAGTGCCGAGAAACATGTCGTTAATGTCGCGGCGCCGCACCTGTTGGTTATTGATAAAATAGGAACTGGTGCCATCACGGGTTAAGACCCGGCCTACTGAAATTTCAGAGAAAGCGCCCCACTGTCCGCTGGCTCGTCCTTCCGAGTTATCAAACACCAGTTCAACCGAAGCGCGCGCTGCCGGTTTACGATTACCGCTACCATTAAAGATCACGTCTTGCATGGATTCGCCACGTAACTCAGAGGCACGGCTTTCACCTAACACCCAACGCACGGCGTCAATAATGTTAGACTTTCCACAACCGTTAGGCCCCACCACACCTACCAACTGACTGGGCGTAGGAATGACCGTTGGGTCGACAAAGGATTTAAATCCGGCAAGTTTAATATGGGTTAAACGCACGACCGATCTGAACTACCGTATAAGGAACACCACCAAGAATTTAAGCAGTACTAGAATAGCCTCGTATGATAACGCACCGTTATGCTGTCGAGTAAGTTCTATCCATTAATAGTCACGTGCTTACGTTATGATTTCTCTCGCTACGCCCTTTGCAGCGCTATACTCATTATCGTTTCGCGGAAAATCTTGTTTCTGATTATCACTTTGTCTTGCCGCAAAATGTAGACGTAGAGAAATTGTTTTGAAAAAAGGCTTCTATCTAGTTATGGCTGCACAAGCATTGTCGTCAGTGGCTGACAATGCGTTGTTAATTGCAGCCATCGCACTCATTGCTGATCTGCACGGTCCTGACTGGATGGCGCCCATGATGAAATGGTGGTTTGCACTGGCCTATGTGCTGCTTGCTGCCTTTGTAGGGGCTTTCTCTGACTCCTACCCTAAGGGCAAGGTGATGTTTACCACTAATGCCATCAAGCTGATGGGCTGCATCATCATGTTCAGCTATCAGTATTTGGCACCCACCGCTAGCTGGCAATTGGTGTTGGTCTTTTTCTCTTACACCTTAGTAGGCATCGGCGCGGCCGCGTACTCCCCCGCTAAATATGGCATCGTCACAGAAATGCTTGCCCCCGAAGATCTGGTTAAGGGTAATAGCTGGATTGAAGGGCTAACCGTACTATCTGTAATTGTGGGCACCGTCTTAGGCGGCATATTGGTTAGCCCAAGCATCTCAGCCCATTTACAAACCATTTCATGGATTAACGCAATAGCCCAAACGCGAGTTGAAGCTGCTATTTTGCTGATCAGCATTGTGTATGTCGCCGCAGCACTGTGTAATTTACTGATCCCTCGCACCAACATTGTGTACCCAAAACAAAAAACACAATGTATTGCCTTACTGCGCGATTTCCGTTTTTACGTCAGTATTTTATGGCGCGACAAACTCGGCCAAATTTCCTTAGCAGTCACCACCTTGTTTTGGGGCGCTGGCGCTACCCTTCAATTTATTGTTATCGAATGGAGTAGACAGCAGCTAGGTTATAGGCTGGATCAAGCCTCCATCCTAATGGGGGTCGCAGCCGTCGGCACCGTCGTGGGCGCTGTGATAGCGGGCCATGTACCGTTACGCAAAGCATTACATGTACTGCCAATGGGCGTGGTCATGGGGCTAACCGTCTTGCTGATGCCTTTAGCCACCTCTACGTGGGCTGTATATAGCCTATTACTTTTAATTGGCGGGCTCTCAGGCTTCTTTGTGGTGCCGATGAATGCATTGCTACAACATCGCGGCCATGTGTTGTTATCCGCTGGGCATTCCATTGCCGTGCAAAACTTCAACGAACAACTAAATATTTTGTTGATGCTTAGCTTCTACAGCCTGTTGCTGTGGCTTGATTTACCCATCAACTTAATTATTGTATTTTTCGGGCTTTTGGTCGCTGCTTTAATGAGCGTTATCATCCGCTGGAACCTAATGAACCAACGTAAAAACCCCGAGTTGTTAAGCCGAATCGGCCATAAGGGTCGAGGGCGCGCTTTAAAACGCAGCTAAGACCCTCTAAGCCGTGTGGGTTAAACCCCGCACTAAACTGAGGTCTCGCCATGCGTTTGCTTTGTGCTGCGGACGCAGTAACAAGGAAGCGGGATGGTAGGTAACCACAACGGGAATACTACGGCCCTGCGGCGATTGCCAATGGTGTATTTTCGAGCGCAGCTGGTCAATATCCTCGTTTGAACCTAATAACTGATTCGCCGCTTGCTGACCCAATACCAATAAATAACTAGGGGCTAGCAAATCGACCTGCTTCAAAAAGAACGCATTGCATGCAGCAAACTCTTCAGCACTAGGCCCTTGTGTGGCCATACTGCGGCATTTTGCTAAGTGCGTAACATAACAGTCGTTGTGCTCATCTAAGCCAACGCTGTGCAACATAGCACTGAGTAACGCCCCGGCATGACTATCCAATGCCACACCTGTTTTGTCGTCTGCGTCACTGGGCGAATCGGCTAAAACAAGCCACTGCACCGTTTGAGTCGCCCCCCGTCCGAAAATCACACGTGAACGCGTTTGATGCAACGCACACGCCGAACAGTCTTCAGCTACATGGGCCAATTGGTTTATATCAGCCACTTGAAGCTGCTTAGGATCAAGCGGGGCTAGGGATTGAGCCTCTGTACTCTCAACCTGCTCGCTATTAGCGGCCACACTAGAGGGGCGAATATTCGCTGCCTTTCTTAATGCGTTGATGGCCTCTTGTAATGAGGCTGGTGGCCTTGCAGAAGATGGTGGTGATTGAGGTTGGGCGTGGCTTGTATCGGATTGGTTGGTTTCGGTTCGACCAGCGGCATCGACTGTACTGTGTGGAACAGTAGCTGCTTCCTTAAGCTGGGCAGTATCCATCACTGACAAACGTTCTGGCACAGCAACGCCTGACTGTGCGCGCGCAATACGGCCCAAGTACGCACGCTCTAACCCTAGCTCTTGCAGCCAAGCCAGCTGTACAGCAGTTAATTGTAACGAATTGATAGTTTCCTGCCTCACGGATCAACCTGTTTGAACGTCCGACTTAACAATAATGCATCCTCTCGTTGGCCCTCGCCTGCATCATAATAATTTTTACGCAATCCCACTTGGGCAAAACCTTGCTGCGTATAAAAACGCTGCGCTTGAAGATTCGAGCGCCGCACTTCCAGCACGATGGTAGCCAAACCTTTATTAGCCAAGCGTTGTTCAACCTCGGCCATTAAGGCTCTACCTACGCCTTGCCCTTGGTACTCGGGACTAACGCCTATTAGCAATAACTCGCCCACATCGGGGGCGACCATTACCACAGCATAACCCGCAATACGATGTTCTACCTCGGCAACAATCATGGTGTAAAACGACATGTACGCATCGCGAAAGTTGCCTACCGACCATGGCTGCTGCGGTTGTACCTGAGCTTCGATTGCGGCCACCGCAGCAATATCCACTGCTTTCATATCGCGCACGCTAACGTCCAAGGTATCACCCCTCATCGTTCGACCCATTTAGTGCTTCGCACTTTCTTGAGGACGCCACGTTGCCGAAGGATTCCCCCCCTGACCTTGCTCACGCTCCAGCGTCGTAAAAGCAACCTTATCACGGACATAGACCGGCATTGCCTGTTCGGGGCTAATGGTGTCACCACGCTCGAACGCCTGCTTCGCCAACACGGCCACGCCCGAGACGCCCGGTTTAGTAGGCATCGCCACACTAACCTGCGCTAGGGCATCAACCTTAGCGGCCACCTCGGGGAAGGTATCGCGAATATCGCCATGCACACACAGCGCTGCGCCATCCCCATGCTGCGCTTGTATCTGACTTACCCACAAAGGCAGGTATTCAGCATCTAACAAGATAGCATCATGCAAAACCTGCCATTGGCCACGCTGATAGCGATAGGCGGCCACGTATAACTCTTGCATACGAGCATCTAAAGCCACCACTTCAATACGCCCTTCAGCAGGTGCTTGGGCAGCAGCCACAGCGAGTAGGGAAGACACTGCAATCACTGGCAAATTAAGTGCATACGCTAGACCTTGGCTAACCCCACACGCCACACGTAAACCGGTAAACCCCCCAGGCCCTTGCCCAAACGCCACAGCGCTAATTTGCTGGCGACTGATTTCAGCTTGGCTAAGTAAGGACTCAACCATTGGCAATAAGCGTTCGGCATGCTCGCCACTGCCCTCATGCTCTTGCACCAACAACCGGTCGGGCGCATTGGGGGAAACCGTTAATAACGCCACACCACAAACTTGCGTGGACGTTTCCAAAATCAAAATATGCGTAGTCATGAATGCATTTTACTGTGACGAGCGTGCCGTGGCACAGAATAAAAGCCTTCTACATTTGTTTGCCAGATTAACAAAGATGTACAAAGCAACGGTAAATATGGCTTTACAAGCTCTGTTACATCTATAGAATAGAAATTCGATGAAACTTCAAATGAATGTACACCGCGGTATTAACCTCAACTTTCGTACTAAACGCTTCAAGTGTAATATTTTTCTACCGACCTGTACGAGCCTCTCGGAGCCTGTTACATTTTCATCATGAATACGCAGAATCAACCCTTATCCCGCAAGATCCTTGTCGTTGACGATGACCCCCGCCTTCGGGACCTGCTTCGTCGCTACCTATCTGAACAAGGCTTTAATGTCTTTGTTGCAGAAGACGGTAAGGAAATGTCCAAACTTTGGCAACGTGAGCACTTTGATCTATTAGTACTTGATCTGATGCTACCCGGTGAAGATGGTTTATCTATTTGCCGTCGTCTACGCGGCGGTCATGATAACACTCCCATCATTATGCTTACGGCTAAAGCGGAAGAGATCGATAGAATTGTTGGCCTCGAAATGGGTGCTGACGACTATCTGATCAAACCTTTTAATCCACGCGAGTTACTAGCTCGGGTCAACGCTATTTTGCGTCGTCGCGGTACCGAAGAGCATCCTGGCGCACCCAGTCAAGAAAACGAATCGATCGAATTTGGCCCTTACACTCTGAATTTATCGACTCGTACCTTAACCAAAGACGAAGAAGTCGTACCCATCACCACTGGTGAGTTCTCGGTGCTGAAAGTATTTGCTCGTCATCCAAAAATTCCACTGTCGCGTGACAAGCTAATGGAATTAGCGCGCGGTCGTGAATACGAGGCGTTTGACCGTAGTCTGGATGTGCAAATTTCTCGTCTACGTAAACTCATCGAGCCCAACCCCTCTAAGCCGGTATTTATCCAAACGGTCTGGGGCTTAGGTTATGTCTTTATTCCCGATGGTGGAAATTAGAAGGCATCGGCTGATGAATGGCCACTAATCCAAGTGCTCAGCCAACGGGGTCTGCATCAGTCAGACCCCAAAAACCATCCCGCTCCCGGCTAGGTTTGTTCAGCCGGTCTTTTTTGTTGCTCGCTGCTTTAATGTTGGTGAGTTTAGGCGCATGGCTGCAAGTCTTTTTCAGTATGGAAGAAGGCCCCAGAGCCCGCCAAATGGCACAACGGGTTACCACCGCAGTCAGTATCACCCGCTCTGCCCTTATCTATGCCCCCACCGATAATCGCCCTTCCTTAATGCTAGATTTAGCCACCAAGGAAGGCTTGCGGGTACAACCACGCGAACCAGACGACGTGCTTGAGCCGCTGCAACGCACAAACTATTGGCGACACGTAGCGAAAGAAATTCG
>DATGRU010000024.1:0-4242 GCA_035303295.1 Paenalcaligenes sp. | reverse complement strand
AGCCTATGTCGAGGGTACCTTTGATTTTGATGGGTCGGTACGTGATTTAATGACCGTTGCGGCGGCTATATTGCCAGATTCGCCCATGAATCAAATGCGCGCTGGTGCATTCACCAACTTAATTCATAAATTGCGTTCCATCTGGCGCCATTCGATTGAGCGTGATGCCAAACAAATTGAATTCCATTACGATTTATCCGACGATTTTTACGGTTTGTGGTTAGATCCACGGCGGGTGTATTCGTGCGCCTATTTTAAAGAAAGCACAAGCACTTTAGCGCAAGCCCAAGAGGCTAAGCTGGACCATATTTGTCGCAAGCTTCGCTTACAAAGCGGAGAGCGCTTTTTGGACGTGGGGGCAGGTTGGGGTGGTTTACTGTTGTGGGCCGCTGAAAATTATGACATCGATGCCACAGGCATTACGTTGTCGAAGAACCAACATGCTTATGTGAACCGGCTTATTGAAGAGAAAGGGTTGGCCGGTCGGGTGCGGATGGAGTTGTTAGATTACCGCAAACTCGACACGTCTAAGCCTTATGACAAAATCGCTTCCGTGGGAATGTTCGAGCACGTTGGTCGTGCGCAATTGGCAGCTTATTTTAAAACGCTGCGTGATTTATTAAGACCCGGTGGGCTAATTCTAAATCATGGTATTACTTCAGGCGGTATTGACCATCGGCAGTTAGGCGCTGGAATGGGGGATTTCATCGAGAAGTATATTTTCCCCGGTGGTGAGCTAACACACATCAGCCATGTGCTTCGTCATCTAGCTGAAGGTGGATTGGAAGATCTGGATACCGAAAACTTGCGCCCACATTACGCACGCACGCTATGGGCGTGGAGTGATGCGCTGGAAGCTAAATTAGATGAAGCAAACGTTATTCTAAGTGGTGAGCAAGGGCAGAAGTCATTGCGTGCGTATCGGGTGTATTTGGCGGGATGTGCCATGGGCTTTGAGTACGGCTGGATTGCTTTGCATCAGGTCTTGGCTCAGCACAACCCGGAAGGCCGAGCCGACGAGTTGGATCATCCTGCTGATCTTGCTTATCCATGGCGTCGTGACTATATTTACGAGTCACGTCGTTAATCTCTTATTAAGTAAGTATAAATGTCGGTTTAAATTGGCATTTGCTTTCAAAGCGTAATAGGTCGCAGTTTGTTTTAGTGTCTAAGAAGCACTAAACTGACTGTGACCTTTTTTGTTTTTATGTATTCCACAGCTGTATAAGCCGCGCTTTTGCTTTTCTATTTTCTATATAAGCACTGGCTTTGGTTATAGGGCTATGCCATAAGGAGTAAAGCATGCCAGCTTCAAGAGTGGCTGCGTTTCAACATCGCTGGATCGCATCGCTAATTAAACGCAAAACCGCCATTCAGTTTGCTGTGGGTTTAGTGGGAGCTTTAAGTTTTTCTAACGCATCCGCTATCGAGGCGGCTACTGCCTGTGAGCTGGATCGTCCTATCCGCTTTGTTGCAATGGACTGGGAAAGTAATCGGATTCTACTGGAAGTAGAACGATTTATCGTTGAGCACGGTTATGGTTGTGCAACGGAGGCGCAGGAGCTTGATGTTGTTAAAGGCGTTCAGGCTTTAGCAGAAGGCGAGGCCGATGTGCACACTGAAGTGTGGTTAAACAGTGTGCCTGTGCAGTGGCGTGACGCCGAAGATAACAATCAAGTTAAACGCTTGGGTGAGCTTTATCTAGGCGGTGCGGCGGCTTTTGTGCCCGAGGCAGTAAAAGAAGCGGCGCAACAAGCTAAGGCTCAGGATGAGCCGGTGGACCAGTGTGCAGCGGGTGCGAACTGTAGCGAAGACCCACTTGCTTACCCCGATTACGCTGTATTTACTGGCATTACTTCGCAGTTTTCGGTGCAAGCACCGCAACTGAGTGCTTTTTTCTCGAATGTGCGTATTCAGCCAGAGTTAATGGGTGAATTATTAAAGCCGGTACAAGAGCAAACAAGCACCCCTGAAGAGGCTGCACGTCAGTTTTTGCAAGACAATGAAGATGTTTGGAGGCAATGGTTGCCTATGCACGTTACGTTGCGCGTGAAAGGTGCTCTGTAAGCGTATGTGGATGCTGGCGAGCGATACGTTCGCTAGCACCCACCATAACAACGTAGCTTAAGACTGAATACGAATAAGTCTGAACATTTCGTTGCGGTCCCCGCCACGGCGTCCTGACCAGATTTCAGTGGCGTTAGCGGGCACTGGATGCATGTTGTCATCCACTTGCTTGGCATTCAACTGCTGCAATACCAGCTTGCAACGTTGGTCAAAAACTAGATCAATGTGATTGAAAACATAAAACGATGCACGTTGCCCGATACCTACACCGGAGCCACGCAAGCATTCGCCGCTGCGTTGGTGTTCTGATAAAACGGCATGCAGCTCGTTGGACACCCCTCGATAGCTGCGAGCGTAGTCTAGTGCGGGTAGCCAAAGGGTAACCAGCAAGAGCCATGTTGTGAGTAAGCCCCCAGCAGACAGCACGGTGCCGCGCCATAATCCCGGTGGGTGGCGTCGGGTGCGCCAAATTACTAACACTACCCAGCTGATTGTTCCGAGTACGGCGATAGCAAGGGCTGAAATTGAAATGAAAACTTCATAACCTACTGTTTGACGCGCAATGCTGTGAGCAATTTTGGGTGGCCAGCCAGTTTGTTGTGCAATCCAGCCTAACCAGACTGTAGCCGCGGTAAGCGAAAAGCACATGACAGCAAACCAGTCCAGTGTATTAATAACCCCTCTACGTAAGGTGGGTAGTGCGAAGGCGGCTAACACGGCACATGGCACGGCAGTTAAGGCGTACTCTGGTTCAAACGGTGCAGCGTGAATAAATAAGCCAAGCAGTGCTGCGCCCAGAAAAACAGCAGGTACCAACATATGGGGTGCACGCAGCCAATGACGCCAATTCCATAGGGCGATTAGGGCAAGTGGCCAAGTTGGCCAGACGAACCAAAGCAGATCGCGTAAGGTTTTGCCCATGGTGGTGATGTTGGGCCAAGCGTAGGAGTTGCTATTCCACAGAAGCCACGTTTGTGTCCAAAAGAGGCTAAAGCGTTTGGCTGGTAGCCACCAGAACAGGAATACTGCGGTAGCCACAATGGCCGCCATAATAAACCACTTAATCTCGCTGCGGAAAACGGTTTTAACGCTTAGTAACGCTAAGACAGCCAGTATGATGGGCAAAGCACCAACCCAGCCACGGGTGAGTAAAGCGCAGCCAATGGCCACGCCTAGAATGATTGAGCTGGATGCTGGCTTGGCGGGTAGGCGCGTTAAGGCATAGAAAGCGAGGGCTTGGAAGGCAATAATAGCGGGCACTTCCGAGCTTTCATGCATGCGCCAGATAATGCCAACAGTAGCGATAATGAAAAGCAGTGCAGCATCGGCCAGCATACGACCGTAATCGGTCGCAGAAGGCTCGCCCCCAAAGGGAAGTGGTACGGGCTGGGCCTCGGGAAGCCGAGCAAGTTTAAAAGTGCCGTACCAAATACAATAGGTCAACATACCAAACCACATTAAGTTTGGTATGCGAGACGCGAGAATGGTCGCGTTAATATCTGAGGTGAATAGGGCGATGATGGGGCTGAAGAGCGTAATGCTTAAAACCCCTACCCATGTGACCAGCGGCCCATTTTCTGCGTAGGCAAGGCTGCCAATTTGCGGCAAAAGTAGCGCTATACCCCCTTCTTGGTTCAGGGCCGTTAACATGGCAGCTAAACCGACGACGTCATCTGTTTTCCATGGGTCTCTGAACAGTAGGCCAGCAAAGATATAGATAAGGCCTACCAATAACAACAAGGAACGGGGCAGTTTAGCTGCACCAGGGGTTGTTAGTCGGGCAGGCGTGGAAAGATTCTGGGGTATACGCACAGATCAGGTACTAATAGTTGAAGAGGATAAGTGATTATAGCTGCGGGGGTGGGCAGTGACGACAGGCAAAAAAAAAGCAGCCGAAGCTGCTTTTTTTCATGTAAAAAGCGATTAGCTGCTTTTACGAGTACCTGCGGTACGTGCGAAACGAGCGCGGAATTTCTCGACACGGCCGGTTTCGACGATGCGAGTTTGCGCGCCGGTGTAGAATGGATGTGACTCGGAAGTTACATCGCATTTGAAAAGAGGGTATGTTTTACCGTCTTTTTCGATGGTTTCACGTGTTTGCAGTGTTGAACGGGTAATGAAGGAATTACCCGTTTGTTGATCCAAGAACACCACTTCGCGGTACTCTGGGTGGAT
>DATGRU010000023.1:0-5366 GCA_035303295.1 Paenalcaligenes sp. | reverse complement strand
GTTCTGTGCTGCTTCCGCTAAAAAGCGACTGGGAGTTTCATCCAATAACTTCTGCTTCTGCTCCTCAGTCACATCCATCGCATTAACATCATCGCGATACGACTCGTCGATACGATCCAACATGGCCTGTTGTTCTTCTTCGATACTTTTAGGCTGCCAGCCCGCATCGCTAAAATCTTCATCACTGCCGGGCTTAGGCGGGCCAATTAATTCCAGCGGATACTCATCAGGATTGATTCCTTGCTGCGCTAACTCAGCCCCCAGTTCAGCCTGTAGGTGCTGTATTCGATTTCTGGATTTCACCCACATGGCACTGCGAAACACATCGGGTATATCCAGCCCTAACGGCCCATGCACGGCAAGAGGAATTAGTTGCTCGTCGGTTGCAGCCAGTAAACCACCCTGTTGAGGGTCTGAACGCCGCTGCATAACGTGCTGATAATAAGCCGCATCGTGTGTGGTCTCCCCCTCCACCTCCAATGCCGGCATGAGTTTTTTAATGTCGCTTGCATCGTGTTCACTTACAGGGATCGAGCCATGGTAAATCAACAGCACACGCTCTTGATGCGGCACAAACCACGCCGTGCTCGCACGCATGGCCATCTCTTCAACCACCGTATTGCCTTGCTGTTCACGCTCGATAAAACATCGCACCTGCCACGACGGTAATGTGCCTTTCCAGCAGGCTTTGGTGGGGTGCATATTCCAAAAGGCAAACGACTGCCCTAACGGCACAGCATCGCGTTCTGACCAATGCTGCTCAGGCGGGGCCGCATTAAATAACAATGGGTTTAAATCAGGAAAAAAGCCCGGAAAGTCGCGTTGCTTCCACTCGTCTGAATACGTACCCACATGTTGATAGCGCTGCGGCCACAACACGTTCACAGGCCCAAAGCTATGCGGCTGCCCCGCTTGAGAACGCCGCGTTACCCGCTGCGTTAAGCCCTCTACATTGGGCAGTGGTACATAGTCACCGTGCGCTAAAGCCTGCGGCTCCATGCCCTTTCCCTGTGGATTCGCTGCAAAACTGGGCCCGCCAAAGGTGTTGTGCCACGCCACCGGCATCTCATCAAAAGCTTGCGGTGCAGAGGCATGGGTTTCATCCAACCAGTACCGATCCCCAAACACCAACAGCTCTTTTTCTAGCTCACCGACCCGCGCTTTAACTGCTACCTGCTGCTTATCGTCTTGGTGATGCGTGTAGGCACGTGCGGCAACCAAATACTCAGGAACTGCCTTGGGCCAAACCAGATCTAGCACGCCTTCGTTATCCATATCGGGCATGCAATCGCGCCACAGGGCGGAATCCCCTAACAATTTAGGCTCGGTAGGCTGCGATAAATCCGCTAAAGCCATCACCGACACACACAGATGGTTTTCAGCGTGCCAGCGGTACGGGCGATATAAAACCGACAGCCGTAACGGCTTAATAAGCTTAATCGACATACTTAGGGAAAGACCACAACACGTGGGTTTTGCTTATCAACCCACACCCATCGCGTACTGCCTTCACTGATGTGGTGCAAATTATCAAACGACACCACTTTGGCAGTGGTTTTGCTAAACACTTCACCACCCATGCTGTATTCAAAAGTGATTTTCAGCACGGGCATTTCGTTCACAAAGGCATTGCTCTGCTGCACATCGACAATGGTGGCACGAACTTTAACGCCCTCTTGAGTTAAGCGTGTTAGTAAGGCGGTATTGTCTTGATAAGCTTCCCGATACTGCAGGTGATATCGCACCATCACGAAAGTAATAATCGCTAGTACTGGAATCATAATAGCCAGCATCAGATACAGCTGTTTGCCAAGCCCATACTCCCAATACGCTGCCACGGGAAAAACCCAAAGCAACAGCGGCACCCACAGTAGAAAGTTGCTTGCCAAGGCTTTTCCTATTTTGGCTAAAACGCCGGGTTGATCACTCATGCTATTCATACCTCTTGCCACGCCTTAACCAATGGACGTTAAGCCGTTCACTCGGCTATCCAAACCAGCGACTTGTTTTTTTAAGCCGGTCATCTCGGTTTGCATACCCTTCTGCGACTGCTTCATACCGATAATGCTGCGCACGGCCACGTTGGCTTTCGCTTTAATCATCTGGTATTCCTGAGCCTTAGCCGCCGCTTCTAACTTGGCCGCTTTAATTTTGCTAATTGAGCCAACAAATTTTTTCTCGATACCAATCCACTCAAACTTCAAACCAAAGAAGTTATTAATGTTGGCAAACACTTTGGTGTCCGAGCCACCAATGGTCATTTTGGCCACGGGTGCCAAATCGAACATAAAGGCGGTGTATTGACTGGTGACGGGCGCATCATACAGTTTGAAGGTGTACGAATCATGCTTAGTGGTGACCGCACCGGTAATATGCTGGGTATAGGTACCATCGTGGGTATGCGTGGTATTACCGGTAATGGTGTCCGTCACCTCGCCGGTAATCGTGCGCGTCACATTACCGGTAATCGTCTGTTCCACATCCGAATTAAAGGTGTCCGTTACAACACCCGTTACGGTGGTCGTCAGCGTATCCTCGTAGGTATAGGTTGCCGCTTCGGTAACTGTTTTATTAAGCGTTGCTTTGTAGTTGTGGACCGCTGCTGCCCCTACCTCAACCGTTTGCGTTTCACCTACGGTATGGCTTTCATTCGCCCCCACTGTCGTTGTTAGGTTCGAACCCACATCAATGGTGTAGTCGGTACCCACATTCAGATTGCTGTTCTCCCCCACATTGATGACGTGGTTATTCCCTACCGTGTGGTGATGATCCACACCTACCGTTTCCAACGTCGATAGTTCGACGCTGTTGGTGTAATTACGCTCGGCGTGCAAATGCACATGCTCATTACCAGCTGCATCATCAAAAATCAGATGATTCGCATTGGCCGCACTGCCGCCGCCAAACGAGCGACTAATAAAACCAGACTGTGTCGGTGAGGGTGTAAAAGCGGGTTGCTGCTTATCGTTATAGACGCGGCCAGTGACTACCGGACGGTCTGGGTTGCCGCCAATAAAATCCACAATCACTTCTTGGCCCACCCGAGGCGCCATAATTGAGCCAAAGCCCGACCCCGCTGAATCGTTGGATACCCGAATCCAGCACGAAGAGTTTTCATCGTATTGGCCGTAACGGTCCCAACGGAAATGTACTTTGATACGCTGATAATCGTCGGTATACACCTCGGCACCGGCTGGACCAGTTACCACAGCAGTTTGCGGACCACTGGTTTTAGGCCGACGTGTCACCATCGGCGCGCGGTAAGGCACTTGAGCATCTTGCGCGGTAAATTCAAAGCGGTATTCACCTTCACCGCCGTCATCACCGGTGTAATAACCTGCCTCGGTCAGAAAATAGTGAACTGACACAATTAAATAATCTTTGAGGTCGGTTAAGCGCGGGCTTTTTCTCAGGTTAAACACATAACCGGGAGCCATAGCACGCGCATTAGCCTGCCCTTCAATACGACTGGAAGCAGAGTGCGCCTCTTCCACCCGAATGCGCACATAGTGCTCACCTTTGTCGGGGTCAGCGTAACCAGCCTGCCAATCATAGATTTCACGATTCGCCTGTTCGATGGAATAGGGCACGCGGCGCTGCTGGCGCAAGCTTGCTGATGATTTTTTAAAGTCGTAATCATCCACCACATATTCCACACCCTGCAATTGTTGGTGGCTCATCCACGAATGAATGCTTTGTTCGGTAACGAGGGTGTTCGCATCGTGGGGGTAGTACGGAATGGAAGGCTGCTGCGGCAGCATGTCGTGCGCACTGATGTCATCACATAAAATCAATTCATGACGATCGAGATGGTGCTCGAAGTAATAATAAATCCCCTCTTGCTCCATCAAGCGCTGCACAAAATCCAGATCGCTCTCTTCGTACTGCACACAAAATTCGTAGGGGCTGTAACTGGCGCTAAGTCGTTTGCTGTAGCTATAGCCGGGATACGAGCCCAGCACTTCATCGAGAATGTCCACTACCGTCATATTCTGGTAGATTTTGCAGTCACGGTTGCGGCTTAAATACCATAACCACGGTCGCACCTGCGCGCGATACCGTGCCAACCGTCTGCCGCCCAGCTCTTGGCCTATATAGCTAAAGCTGATGACATCGCCATTCAGATAACGCGTCTGCAGCTCATCCACTTTAATTTCCAAACTAAAGCTTTGCCCCAGCAGTTCACTGGCTTCAATCGAGGCGTTCTCGCTAAGTAGCTCTACCTCAAAATCAAAAACCGTAGACAAGCTTTCCTTGCCCAATAATTGCTTAAACAGCAACGTTGGCCCTAAGGCACTGTGAGCGGTGACGACGCGGTTCATTCTCAATTCCCCTGTTACTCGAACAGGGAAATTCTAGGAATACTCTGTGACAGTGGCGTTAATCTGCATGTAACAATTGTCTACGCAGGCGCTTCGTCAAATCATTTTCACAATCGCCCACTAGACTAGCGTTTCTATGACTACGCACACCTCGCTTAACGCCCTCTGGCAAGCGCTAGAAGCCCAACCTTACCAGCACGATTTGTACGCCTTATTACGGCGTATCGAGAGCGCGTATGCCTTGCCCCATCCCCTTGGGCACAATGTGCTGCCTGAACACGAGCCGGTGCGACTGGGCCAATTGCCCTCTTTAGCGTTTGCGCCCTCGACAATTCGCGCGATAGATGTGGATAAAGGCGGAAGACCCACGATTCAGATAGCCAGCTTTGGGCTTTTTGGTCCAAACGGTCCGTTGCCCCTGCACCTAACTGAATACGCTTACGAACGCTTACATCAACAACGCGACCCTAGCCTAACTGCTTTCACCAATTTATTTCATCATCGCCTAATTAGCCTGTTCTACCGAGCATGGGCGAACCAACAAAATACAGTCAGCCTAGACCGCCCCGATGAAGCCTTCAGCCGTTACGCTGGCAGTATTAGTCATCAGACACTACACAGCGCTGAAGCGGATGCAGATGCCGACCTGATCGCCCCCCATGCCCGCCTTTACTATGCAGGCTTACTGGGTAATGCCAAACGTTGCGCAGAAGGACTACAACAAATACTGCACGATTTTTTTGCCATGCCCGTGCAACTGATCCAGCACATTCCGCAATGGATTAGCCTACCCGAAACACAGCAAGTGCGACTAGGCCAAGCCACGCCCCTGAATCAACTGCCCCCCATAGGCCGTCGCCTGCGCAGTGTGCACTATAAGTTTCGTTTAGTATTTGGCCCCTTGAGCCAAGCGCAGTTTCAATCCTTGTTGCCGGGCCAACGTGCCTACCATCAGCTTATTGCTTGGGTAAAACACTACACCGGCATTGAATACGCGTGGGATGTACAGCTGGTGCTGGATAAGCACGAAGTGAAAGGAATACG
>DATGRU010000022.1:0-7291 GCA_035303295.1 Paenalcaligenes sp. | reverse complement strand
TTGCTATTTTCCCCTCACTTTCTTGCTCTTTGATTTCCACAATTTCACGACTCATTTCAAGCTCTCCACAGCTGCATCATAATTTCCCACACTCATCATGTGAGTTCTCTATTGTGGGCCGAAGTAGACTCTTTATTATTGACTTTAATCAAAGCAAATTAAGAGCAACTTAAAAGGAATTTTAAAAAAATACCGGAAAATGTAGAGGAATTGTTGCGAAATATCGTATTATTAAAGGCAACAAACTCATCCATACTTCAACTAACTAGAACATTCGGAGCCAGATGTATTTGCTCGTGATCTTAGCACTGCCATTTCTCGGCGGCCTGCTTTCCTCCCTGCTCCCTGCCGACTCTCGAAAACTTCAAGCACCATTAGCTGGTTTAGTGGCTCTGAGTTGTGCTTTCTTAACTCTGCAATATTTTCCCGCTATCGCTCGAGGGGAAGTAATTGAGACCGCTGCGCAGTGGATACCCGCCCATGGTATCGAGTTTAAGCTGCGCATGGACGGTTTTGCATGGTTGTTTTCCATCATTATTAGTGCGATGGGGGCCTTAATTGCGCTCTATGCACACTATTACTTATCTCCTAAAGATCCTGTTCGGCGCTTTTTTGCTTTTCTGCAAATCTTTATGGGTGCCATGCTGGGGGTCGTTATTTCTGGCAACATCATTCAAATGGTGGTGTTCTGGGAGTTAACCAGTTTGTCTTCCTTTATGCTGATTGCATATTGGTATCACCGTCGTGACGCACGCCGCGGCGCCAGAATGTCCCTCATTATTACCGGCGGTGGTGGTCTGTGTTTGCTGGCTGGCGTATTAATGATGGGGCAAGTCGCCAACACCTACGATTTAGGTGAAATTTTACAATCCGGCGACCTCATCCGTAATCACGAATGGTATTCCTACATACTGGTGCTTTTTGCTCTGGGCGCACTGACAAAAAGTGCCCAGTTCCCCTTCCACATCTGGCTTCCTCGTGCCATGGCGGCCCCCACACCGGTATCTGCCTACCTACACTCGGCCACGATGGTCAAAGCAGGTGTGTTCTTATTAGCTCGCTTTTGGCCAGTTTTGTCTGGCACGCCCGAATGGGGCTGGATTATCGGTGGTGCAGGGTTAATTTCGCTTGCCTTAGCAGCCTATCTGGCCACCTTCCAACGCGATATGAAAGGGGTTCTGGCCTATTCCACCATCAGTCATTTGGGGTTAATTACGCTACTGCTTGGTATGAGCAGCGAGATGGCCTTGGTCGCCGCTGTGTTCCACATCATGAACCATGCCACCTTTAAAGCCTCGCTGTTTATGGCCGCTGGTATTGTGGATCACGAAACGGGAACACGCAATCTGAATCGCTTATCCGGTTTGCGCCACGCCATGCCGATTACCGCCACCTTAGCCTGTGTTGCCGCTGCAGCCATGGCTGGGGTGCCATTACTAAATGGCTTTCTGTCTAAAGAAATGTTCTATGCTGAAACGCTGCAAGCATCGAATGGCGGCTTTTTTGAAAACATTGTGCCACTTATTGCTGTGATTGCTACGGCCTTTAGTGTGGCCTACTCCTTGCGCTTTATTGCTCAAGTGTTCTTTGGTCCGGTTACCACAAACCTACCGAAAAAACCGCACGAGCCACCGCTGCGTATGTTGATACCCAGCATGATCTTGGTGCTTACCTGTTTGATCGTGGGTATTATTCCGCAATACACCGTAGCGCCCTTCCTGCATGCAGCGGTTTTCTCTATCTTAGGCAGCCAAATGCCTCAGTACGACCTGCACATTTGGCACGGCTTTAACCTGCCTCTAGTAATGAGTATTCTGGCTCTACTAGGCGGTATCTTATTAATATTCGTACTCAATAATTACCGTCAGGGTCGCTCTGACCGTGCCCCGCTACTTTATCGTTTAGATGGCCAGCGTATGTTCGAGGCTGTCGTCGAGTGGATTGAATCATTGGCAGATATCGTAATCGGCAAGACCTATTCGCCACGCCTGCAACGGCAAATTCTGCTGATCGTAGCAGTTGCCATTCTGGTAGCAGCCTTACCACTGACACGCGGCGCATGGCTGACGCCCTCGTTATCCACTCCTCTGGATCCGCTCTTCGCCTTAATGTGGTTAGCAGGCGGAGCATGTGCTGTAGGGGTAGCATATCAAGCCAAATACCATCGTCCAGCGGCTCTGCTTTTATCGGGCGGTGCCGGTTTGGTCACCTCGCTAACCTACGCATGGTTATCAGCCCCCGACTTGGCGCTTACTCAGTTGGCCGTGGAGGTCGTTACCTTAGTGTTAATTCTTCTTGGCTTACGCTGGTTGCCCCAACCCAAGCCCACCCAACCCGGCTCCACGCTTAGCCAAGCAAAAATAGCCTCTCGTCGCACTCGCGACTTAGCCATTGCAATTTTAGGTGGTGCAGGCTTATCGGCTTTGGCGTACAGCATACTTACTCGCCCTCACCCCGGCGGTGTGTCTTCTTTCCTACTGGAACAGGCACTGCCCCTAGGCGGCGGCTCTAACGTGGTGAACGTGATTCTGGTCGACTTCCGGGGTTTTGATACCTTCGGTGAGATTACCGTTCTGGGAATTGTGGCAATTAGTGTTTACGCGCTGCTACGCCGTTTCCGTCCACCAGCAGAAACTATCCGTACGCCATTGGCTCGACGACAAAATCAGCGAGACCACAAAAACATCGTTTTTGAAGAACCAGATCCTCACGAGCTTTTACCGAGTGGCGTGATGATGCTCCCCGCTGTACTAGTACGCCTGTTATTACCTACAGCAGCAGTGATCTCTGTTTACTTCTTGCTGCGCGGTCATAACCTACCCGGTGGTGGTTTTGTGGGCGGCCTTATCATGGCCACTGCCATCATCACCCAATACATGGTGGGCGGGGTTGTCTGGGTCGAGTCGCGCCCACTTATTCATCCACAAACATGGATTTCTCTGGGTATGTTGACGGCCGGTTTTGCCTCAATGTTGGTCTGGTGGTTTGGTAAACCCTTTCTCGCTGCACAAAGCTGGGACTTCCACCTTCCACTGATCGGGCACATCCATACATCGACCGCGCTGATCTTTGATATTGGGGTGTATTTACTGGTTATTGGTTCAACCACCTTGATGCTGGTTGCTCTGGCCCACCAGTCACTACGGTTTTACCGTAAGCTCCCGTCCGCACCACATAAAAACAATTCGAGTGCTTCATAATGGAAATCGTTTTATCTCTCGCTATCGGCGTGCTGGCAGGTTCAGGCATTTGGCTGCTTTTGCGCCCACGTACCTTTCAGGTCATCATGGGTTTATCGCTTATTTCCTATGCCGTGAACCTCTTTATATTCAGTATGGGGCGCCTTAAGCTTGGTGCTCCACCAGTCATTCAAAGTCATTTGAGTGCCGACCCAAATTTATACACTGACCCATTGCCTCAGGCTTTGGTGCTTACGGCCATTGTGATTGGCTTTGCCACCACGGCTTTATTTCTGGTAGTACTGCTTGCCAATCGTGGCTTAAGCGATACCGACCACGTAGACGGCAGGGAGGAGACTGAGTCGTGAGCAACCTCCTGCAGCAACACCTGCCTATTTTGCCTGTATTGATCCCGCTACTTACCGCGGGATGCATGCTGCTATTACGTGAAACCAATCGCAAAGCGAAGATTACGCTCGGCGCTATCTCCTTTGCTTTGCAGTTTTATGTGGCCGTCCACTTACTACGTCTTGCCGATGGCAGCATTGCTAGCCTGTGGCCCGACGGTGTAGGGGTTTATTTGCTGGGCGACTGGCCTGCCCCCTTTGGCATTGTGATTGTGGTTGATCGGTTATCGGCCATTATGTTGGTACTGGCCAACCTATTAGCGGTCGCAACCTGGGTTTATGCAACGGCTCGCTGGGATCGCGTGGGGGTCCATTTCCACTCGCTATTCCAACTGCTACTTATGGGCTTGAATGGCGCTTTTTTAACGGGTGACTTGTTTAACCTGTTCGTCTTTTTCGAAGTCATGCTCGCTGCCTCATACGGGCTTATGCTGCATGGATCAGGACGAGCGCGTGTTAACGCAAGCCTGCACTATATCGCGGTTAATTTAGTCTCTTCTTTCCTACTATTGATTGCGATTGCACTCATTTATGGTGTAACCGGAACACTCAATATGGCCCACCTTGCAACAGAGGCTGGCGCTTTATCGGGGGGAGATCGCTTATTATTTGAAGCCGCCGCCGCTATCCTTGGGGTCGCATTTTTGGTCAAAGCTGCAGCCTGGCCGCTGAACTATTGGCTGGTCGACGGCTACGCTAACGCTAGCCCACCCGTCGCAGGCATGTTCTCCATCATGACCAAAGTAGGTATTTATGCCTTGCTACGAATTGGTTCGTTGCTAGAACCCACTGGCGCACCTGCAGCCTTTGGTGGTGCATGGATGTTCCCAGCCGGTATAGCCACCTTGATATTTGGCTCTATCGGTATGCTCGCAGCGCACGAAACCCAACGTATGGCTAGCTACTGCATTATTTTGTCCTCGGGCACCTTGTTAGCTGCTTTAGGTATGCCCGGCGTAACATTAACGGGGCCAGCGCTCTATTACATGCTCAGTTCAGTTATGGCCTTAGGCGCATTTTTCATGCTGCTTGAGATGATTAGCCGCGCCCAAAGCTTTGCTTCTGATTTCTTAGCAGCCAGTTTAGAAGCCTTTGAATTAGAAGACCCCGAAAGTGAAGACCACAGCAACACCGTAGTAGGGGTTGCAATTCCTGCTGCCATGGTCTTTTTAGGCATGAGCTTTATTGCGTGTGCGCTACTGATTATTGGTCTGCCACCGCTGTCTAGCTTTGTGGGTAAGGTAGCAATGCTGTCTGCCGCCCTGCAAACATCGTATGACGTGGTGTCTTCTTCAACGAACGCCCTCATCTTCACCGCATGCGTGTTGATATCGAGCTTTATCGGCATTATCGCTTTGTCGCGTACTGGTATACGCTTGTTCTGGACATTTAGCGACATGACTGTGCCCCGCTTACGTATTATTGAAGCACTACCTGTCACCGCTTTAATTACGGCGTGTATCGTACTCGCTGTACGTGCGGGTCCGATCACTACCTACTTAGAAGATACGGCAGCCTATCTGGGACAACCGGATGCGTATATTAATGCAGTATTACTTAAAGACGCCGTTCGACCTGTGCCTGCTGGGGAGGTAATGCCATGAAGGGCAAATTAAGCTTGCTGTATCTACCTGCCTACCTATTAGGATTATGGCTACTCTTAAATAACTCTTTATCCATTGGCAATATTGCATTGGGTATAGGGCTAGGCCTATTTATTGCCTTTGCAGCCTTGCCGTTTCGTCCAGTCCGTGCCGCTGCTAAAAAGCCGCTCTTAGCACTAAAACTACTGGGTCAGGTATGGTATGACATTATTGTTTCTAACATTGATGTAGGCCGCATCGTTTGGCTGGGCTCTAAGTCTGGGGCCACCCCCGGCTTCTTGGATATTCCGCTTACCATTAAAGACCCCCACGGTTTGGCGGCCCTTTCATGTATTGTCAGTTACACGCCGGGAACGGTATGGTCTGGCTACGATGAAGACACCAACATGTTAACGCTGCACATCTTAGATCTTAAAGACGAGCAGCAATGGTTAGACACCATTCAAAAACGTTATCAAAACCCACTCATCGAGATTTTTGAATGAATAGCATAATTTATTGGTCCAGCACCTTCGCCTTAGGGTGTTTTATAGTAGGTATGGCCATCAGCGCTTATCGCTTGATACAGGGCCCTACCGCAGTGGATCGCGTTTTAGCCTTAGACACCATGTATATTTGTGGTTTACTCGTACTGCTGGTGCTAGGTATACGCTTTGACTCACGCCTGTATTTTGATATGGCCTTACTCATTGCCTTATTTGGCTTCGTAGGCTCCGCCGCTATGGCAAAATTCTTATTACGTGGCGAGGTAATCGAGCCATGAGCGACTTACCATTATGGGTCTCTTTACCCGCGGCCTTCTTTATTGTTCTAAGCGGCATCATTACCGTAACGGGTGCCTTAGGCCTCATTCGTCTTAACCATTTCTACAGCCGCATTCACGCGCCTACTCTCGGTAACACCTTTGGCGTGTTCTGTATGTTGCTGGCTATGGTGATACTGTTTAGTGCGCTGACTAGCCGCCCTTTTCTACATCCTTTATTTATTACTGTATTGCTGGTGATTGCCACCCCCGTTACAGCAATATTTCTAATGCGTGCGGCGATTAAGCGTGAACTACGTCAACGCATAGCAGATTATGCTCCCGATGAACCGGGCTACATGGATTTACCCAAAAAAAGCACCATCCCCGAAAAGGGCCCAGAACAGTAAAGTACAAAAAGGCAGAATTAAGCACTCTGCCTTTTTATTTTGGGCTTTCACACTTAAAACGGGCTTGAATAGTAGTACACGCTTACCTATGTTTACACATGACGCGTTTATACTCGAAGCATCCGTTTTACACATTCATGTGCTTACTTTGAAGGAGTTCGTTCTATGCTTACTCAATTCACACCCTCGTTAACCAAACTGGCGGTGGCCTGCGCTTTTACACTCGCAAGTACCGCATCCTTTGCGCAAACAGCAACGCAATCGGCTGATAACACCTATCAGCAACAGCTCCAGCATTGCCAAACGCTTACTGGGGAAAGCCGTGCAACTTGCCAGCGCGAAGCGGGGGCTGCATTAAGCGAAGCACGCAAGAATGGTCTAACGACCGCGAACCCAACACTGGAACAAAACCGTCTGCAACGTTGTAGCGCTTTACCCGCCAATTTGCGTGAAGACTGTGAAGCACAAATGCGCAACGAGCACGAGACCCAAATTTATGGCTCAGTAGAAGGTGGTGGCATCTTACGTCAAACCACTATCACTATTCCTGGTGAGACACATTACCCCGAACCCACTATTATTACACCTACTGTTGCGGATCCCGTCGTACGCGTTCCTAGCAACTAAGTCATTCTGCTAGCTTAAAATCGTTCACCTCGGCAACGTATTCGTTGCACGATGTGAACGATTTTATTTATTTTGGAAATTAGCCGCTATACTAAAGTTGTTTTCAACTCTTGTATGCCCTCATGAGACGTTCTTTCGTCACTACAATCTCTGTCTTATCACCTCATCGCCAGTCTGGCTACTCATTGACACGTAACAATCTGCACCCCCCTTTTTGCGGGCGTACACATTTTCCTCAACCCATATTCCTCTCTACTCTACTCGGGCTAAACAGTTTGTCTTACCTGTTTCCCGTCACGGTATCCACCCGCTTTCAGGTAGC